>JAPUIC010000081.1 GCA_027297425.1 Nitrososphaerota archaeon
TAGCCATGAGGGCACTCGTTTAGAGTTCCTGAAGAGCTCTGAGCCTCTTTACCATATTAGGGTGCGTCGAAAGTAGTTCAACTAGTCGGTCTGAAAATGTTAGTTTTCTTGAAATTATCTTGTTAACTAATTGTTCGTCATAGATCAACTTAGCTCGGTGTAAGCTGACCTCATCCCTAGTAGACCGATCTGGGTCTGATATGAAGAGCGCTTTGAATCCGTCAAATTTCATTGCACCGTGATCCTTTTTGGAGATCTTGAATCTCCCACTAGATGCTACGATCTTGGCCAATGCGCTTCGGAGTTTCTTCCCGCCATCATCTACTACCATCACGCTCCGCCTGTCTGCATAATACTCTCTGGTTCTGCTATAACCGAGGATTAGAATGGTAAGCAGCCAATACATGATCATCGAGAGGAGCCCAATCACGATCATACCGCCTGCTCCACCGCCCGAACCTCTTCCACCTAATCCACCTCGGAACATACTTGAGAGCATCAGCGAGAAGCCAATAAAGTAGAATATCGAAGGAAGTACTGATAGAAAGACCATCGCCTGAACGTCTTTATTCTTCAAGTGTCCTAGCTCGTGGCCTATGACGCTCTCTACCTCCCCCTCGTTCAATTCCTTTCTCAATCCTGTTGTTACAGCAACCAAATTTCCAGTCAAGGGTGAGCCATAAGCGAAAGCATTTGCAATCGGCAATTTTGCCTCCATTACCTTAGGCATCTTGAGCTCCATTCGCCGACTTAATCTCTCTACAATGCCATAGAGCTGTGGATCGTCTCTCTTAGTTACCTCTTTAGTCTTGTACATCCGATTTATCAGCTTCGGAGCGAAGAGCCATTGTATGATGTTGAAGAAGACCACAAATCCGACCATTCCTAGCAGCCCTATCCCAACGAAACTTAGTATTATTGCGAAAAAGAGGGTTGACGCGCTTATTACCAGTGCTATTGTTCCCAGAGCAGAAAGCCTGAGTTTTATCAGACCAAGAGAATTGTCAGACATCTAGAATAGCACGACCTCTAAGCTGAAGATATATCTCTTATGTTACAACTTCTTTAGTTCTCTAACTTCAATAATGTGTATAAAGTCATATTGTTCAATTAAATTTTTATTTTGGGTCATTCTATAACTTGCTAGTAAAATGTATTGGAGACGTATCTCACTGAGGGAGCCTTTCCTACTAATGGGTGCATTTAATCTAGCAGCCAGTATAATCTAAATTCTCACCTTCTTCGTATTGTCGTACTCTTTATCCAGATCTTTTGAAATAATTTTATTATTAGGCGGTGCCCTCTTGCTTATTGCTGGCAGTTATACGCGTAGAGGGAGCGAAGTCAGCTCGTCCAAATTGTTCTCGACAAGAATAATATTTTCCGGGCTAGTTTTGATAATAGAATCATTTGCGATCTCATATATCATCAGCTAGAGTTCTTACAAATAAGATAAATAGCAGTAAAACGAAAGAAATCATATTACTATGACCCAATCAGCAGATAATGATCCGCTCAAGGAAGAAGTGATGAAAGCACTCAAAAATTGTTATGACCCAGAGATCCCTGTCAATCTAGTAGATCTTGGACTAATTTATGACGTGAACGTGAATGACGGGAATGTGCAAATATCGATGACACTGACTGCCCAAGGTTGCGGCATGGGTCCACATATAGCCCAAAACGTGAAAGATGAGGTCAACAAAGTCAAGGGCATAAAGGGTACTGAGGTTGATATGGTCTGGGAACCTCCATGGACTCAAGAAAAGATGTCCGATGCGGCTAAAGCCCAACTAGGGATGATTTGAGCCTGTCTGACTCTTATCCTGGTCTTCCTGCAACTTTACTTCGATAACTTTGAAAGACTTCGAGTCTTCTCCTAGTGACGAGAGAACCTGCATCATCAGATTTCCGATATAAGTCCCGTCCGACCAAGACGCCAGAGGCTCTACCTTAACCTCAAATTTCAAAACGTCCACGATAACTCTTTTTTGCCCTGCGGCACATGTAAGTCTTCCGATAGACCACTAGGAAGATATCTACTATTATGTCCTCTGGGCAATTGAGAGTGCAGCGCTCAAAGTTCGTCTAGTATATGTGGCTACCATGAGTTTCTTATATTGAGCACTAGCCTTAAGATCTGAAATAGGCCGGGCCTCTTTGACTGCGTGGGCGACAGCTTCATCGACGACCTCCGCAGTAATCCTCTTGCCCAGCAGAGCTTCTTCTGCACTTCTTACCCTGAATGGCTTTTCTCCGACTCCCCCTAAAACAATCCTGACTGAAGTACAGGTACGTTGAGAATCTACTTGTATTATCGTCGAAACCCCGACAATTGCAAAATCGCCTGCGCCCATTGAAAGCTTCTGATATGCATAACCAGCGCCTTCTGGAAGAACCGGTACCTCTATCTCGGTTAGTATGTCGTTAGGACCCATAGCGGTAGTAAATACATCCTTGAAAAACTCTTCAGCACCAAAACTCTTACTCTCTGTTGGCCCTTCAACCTTTAGGGTTGCGTCCAGAGCTACGATAGTAGGAAGAAGATCAGCTGATGGGTCACAATGACAAATACTACCTCCGATCGTCCCTTTATTTCTGATCTGAGGATGACCGATCAACTTCGCCGTTTCACTTAAGAGAGGACACTTCTCCACGATGATCGGGGCATTCTCTACCTCTGCATGCTTTGCCAATGCTCCTATAACGATAGAATCCTTGCCTGTATCCTTGATATAATTCATATCCTTTATCCTCTTCAAATCGATAAGGTGATCAAAATCTGAAAGTCCAAGCTTCATGATGGGTATGAGGCTTTGTCCCCCTGCTAGTATCTTGGCCTTTTCTCCGTGTTGTCTTAAAAGGTCGATAGCTTCCTTGATGGATTCAGGTGCATAGTATTCGAAAGCCTTGATGACCACGCCGGAACTTGCCTCATAAACTATTTATCTATATTTCATCACGATCGGTATGAATTAATAACCCCTCTCCTTCTAACGAGTGAATGCCCGAGAGTAGTTTTCCCCTTTCTCGGCTCGAGGCTATCGATAAGCTTTCGAAGATAAGGTTGCACCTATTTTTTCTTCTTATCACCTTGCGGTTCTTCGATCTAGTCGTTACTGCGATTGGGCTACGGTTAGGTATGGTCGAACTAAATCCTATAGTGTACCTACGCGGTCTAGAGGGGCTTATCTTACAGAATGTCGCCTTCATCTTGATCGTAGTATTTCTCTACGTTATGGGCTACGGGTCAACAAAGATTGTGAAGGACGATTGGCCATTATCGATAATCGACGGAGTAGTAATCTCCTTTGTTATCTTCAGCATATATGTACTCTTGGCGATAAACCTGCCAGCGATGGGCGCTATCTAAATAGTGTTAACTAAACTGTCTATCTACTGGCACCAAAGACTTTAATCATGAAATCGACTGGTTGAGAGTCTGATCGTGAGCTCAATCAGTAGCAGGATTCTGGTTATGGCTTTGCTGGCTGTATTGGCACTCGTCATTCTTGGATTCCCCATCCCTGAAAGTAGAGCCCTTGATCATCTCAAGGGGTCCGTTAATGTCACAAAGGTTGCGGGAGATATAACCTTGGAAGGGCGATTTGTCTTAAGAATCATTGTTGTCAACAATGGATCTGTTCCGGTGGACAACATTGAGGTCTACGATTTCTTCCAACAGAATTTACTTGATATCGCAGATGCAACTCTGACCGTGAATGGGAAAGAAGAGCAGATTTTACCATTAATGGGCCCGTCGAGCTCTGGCTCTATCTCTTCCCAGGTAATATTCGTTCTACCGACAAGCGTAACAATATTTCCGGGAGAATCTATAGTAATTACATATTCAGTTGGGACTCCTGGAGAGGGCTCTTATTTTGTCCCGCCAGCTCTTGTATGGTATAGTTTCTCGTCTGGGGGGTCTGCTTCTAGAACTTTCATCTATACAAACGGGCTTAACGTAGAAGTACCCACTTATTTATTGAGAATATTAGTAACACTATTTCCATACATAATGGCCGCAACAAGTTTTGTATTCATGACCTACATTATAATCTGGGCTCGGAAACAATTCAAGAGGACCCAGGAAAGGCTGCCTGTTTAGCTGGAAAGCTTAATGCATAGGCTTTGATTTAGTATCGAGATGCCTATCCAACTAGATAAGACCGATATTCGGATAATTAACGCACTTATGGAGGATGGGCGACGGTCTTATAGAGAACTGGCTCGGCAGACTTCGGTCAGCCCTCCTACTATTGAGAGCAGGGTTGAAAAACTTCTCAAGGTCGGACTGATCAGGAAGATAGTCCCAATAATCGATATTGATAAGTTGGATTCTGGAAACAGTGCCCTAATTTCGATAAAGGCAGATCTACCAAAAATGGCAAAAGTCATTGAACAATTATCTGCGATGGATGAAGTGACCGGCATTTTCGCAACTACCGGCGAAGGAAACCTATTGCTGAGAGTTTTCGTCAGCGATCCTAAAGGACTTCATGAATTCATAACGCGAAGGCTGGGGATGGAGGCGTCATTCCAAGTCCTTTCCAGTCAGATCCTAACCAAGACAATCAAAGATGAACAATTAATCCGCATTGCTCCTGGTTCAAATCTGAGGTTAGACTGCGAATTCTGCGGTGGGGCTGTCAGGGGCGAGCCGTTTACCCTGAAGGTCGGGAAGATAGATCGTTTCTTCTGCTGCACGGTCTGCAAGGATTCATATTCGAAAAAATATGGAGCGCGCTTAAAGATTTGAGTAAAAGCAAAAATAATTTCATGACCGCTGATGTAACTCTAAGAGAATTTTTCATCCTTTACGGCTAACTCTTCCCTAGAATTCGTTTTGTTACGCCTAGAATTATTCTAGATATGTAATAGAAGTAAACCATCTGGATGGTGAGTGATATTAGATAGAGAAGTGCTGATACTCCCGGGATGCCCAGCCTAAGGTCCACGAAGACCTCTACCGGATAAAGAAGCGGGCCTCTGAGAGCCATAAGCGGCAGGAAAAAGATCTCAAATAGGAATGGTGGATTGTTAGATCTGCTAAGAATTAGAAAGCCTATGCCGATCAGTATACCGATTATTAGAAGTTCTATTTTCTTCCGTCTTACTATCTCAACAAGATCTACTGACTTCATCATCTTTTCCTTGTTAGTTAGCTTCTCAAGACCCCAGTACCATAGGTAAATCACCACCAGAAAATGGATTGAAAAGAGGAATGTAGAGGCTCCAAATCCGGAAGTTAACCAGGTCGAAGTTGAGAAAATAACGAAAAGTACTCCAATCAGGATCGCAATGCTGAAAATGCCCGCCCGTAGTGCAATGACTAGTCCATGCTGCATTTAATGGTCTAGACTTTCAGGATTGATTTAAAGCATGGTTCTAACCCTCATAACATACCTCTCTGTTCGAGAATCTAGGTTTTTTCGATGAGAAGTCCACTTCTCATCTAGAGGTTTACACTATGTTGCAGTCTTCAAAGAAAGTTTTTAGAAGATGTAGAAACCACGCTCATTGTGGGCTTCCTCTCCAAGATCTTTGGCAGCACCGCTAGCAAGTCCGAATCTAAAGAACTTACTTTAGAGTCGGAGGAGCTGGAGAACTGGCTAAATACTCGAAGGAAGGGAGAATTCGAGTCCATTTTAAGAAAAGGTGATGAATTTGGACGAGAAATGGCAAAAGTCTCCAAAAATCTAGTTGATATGGGGTCAGAGTTGGCTTCGGCTACCATAAAGGAGTCCAAACAGATCAAAGAACTAAACGCTAACGTCCAATCTGCCAAGAGTACTATGGCTAAGAAACTTGTCACTGCTTTTTCTAGCATCGAACCTTGGTCATTAGGAACGTTCGATGAGATGAGAACAGCTCAGACTGAGGTTTCCCAAATACTGAAAAGCGTTACTGGGGTTATCAAAGCTCACGGCAGGTACGTTACTTTCTTCTTTAAGGATGACCTGAGGCGGATACAGTTAGAACTAGGTAAAATGGAAAAGTTATCCGCGGATATGGCTAAACTAATTTCCGAAAATAAGGGGAGCTTTGATGAAATTAACGATCTGATTGAGGATGCGAAGCGATACGCCAATGTTAAGACCTCCAGTAGAACCGAAAAGACCACTCTCGCTGAAATTAATAAGAGCGTAACTTCTTCACAACGAGATCTGAAGGATCTGCTTTCTAAGATCAACGAGTTGGAGCAGACCACGGGGTTCAAGGCTTCGTCCGGCAACAGAATAAAGATCGATGGACTCGAGTCAGATCTCTCCAAGCTCCAATCCAGTTTTGACACGGACCTGAGTAGGGTGAATAAACCTTTGAGAAAATATCTTTATTCAGCTTCCTTGAGCAAAGCACAAAAAACTTTGGCTGACAATTATTTACGCTCACCAGCTACCACTCTCTTGAGCGATTCTGATATGGTGATACTACCGATCCTGAATGACCTGAGGGAGGGATTGGGAAAAATACTGGGGAATCCCAAGCAAACAGAGAAGATGGGCAAGCATGTTGAAGACCTAGTTTCATCACTATCCGATACCAAGGGACAACTCCTTGCGCTCTCTAAACAGATCGATGTTCATAGAGCTATCTCTTCGACTGACGAAATGAAAAAGCATGGCAATTTAAACGAAGAAAATCTCCGACAGAAAAAAATTCTTGAGGAACAGCTAAACAGGGCCAAACAGCTAGCTTCCAAGATCGAACAGGACGAAACGGTTCTCAAAGACATTTCTACCAGGATTGAGGCGAAGGTGGATGAGCTATTCTCTGTCCGGGTTGATCTGCACCGTAGCTGACCACAATGTCTATTAGCTAGTCTAGAGCGGTCGGGCTATCTTGTCGGTAGAGTCATTTATTCCAGGCGCTACCGCTATTGGTGTTGCCTTCAAGGACGGCACGATTTTAGGTGCTGAAAAAAGGATTGCATACGGTAGATTTCTTGTCAGCAGAGCTGGCAAGAAACTCTTCAAGATCAATAGTACCTCAGGAGCAGCGTGTGCTGGGATGATTGCCGACATGCAGGTCCTCATAAGGGAGTTGACTGCATACGTAAAATTGAGGGAGTTAGAACTGAGACGGCCTCTACCTCCAAAATCAGTAACCAAACTTATGTCGGTCATAATGTTCGAACGAAGATATTACCCTCTGCTAGCGCAGGTTGTTGTTGGAGGACTTTCTGACAAACCACTTGTCTACGTTCTTGATCCTCTAGGATCGATCATACCCGATGAGTATGCCGCAGTCGGATCCGGTGCTGAAATAGCTATTGGTATTTTAGAATCAGAATATACTCCAGATATGAATGAATCGAAGGCCAAGGATCTGGTAGTAAAATCGATCAAGGCGGCCTGTCAGAGAGATATCGCTAGCGGTGATGGCATCGATCTTTTGATCGCTAGCGGGAACGAGATGAAGGAAGAGCGACTCGGTCTCTGATATTACCACTCGATCTCTAATTGACCTGTGAATCTCAGAGCATCTAATAGTCCTTCTGCATAACCAATACTAAGAACAGCTAGCTCATCTTCCCCGTTCTTCAGGAATCTCTCCGCGTCCGAAATATAACATTCGACATTTTCAAAGAGTGATTGATACTGATCTGGAACTTTCTTCCGAGCTCTAGCCAATGCTTTTTTTGCCTTTCGACTATATTTCGTTACCATTATCACCGATCTCTTACTGATCGTTGAAGCATTGTCCCGTATCTCATCCTCGGATGTAGTAAGGATCTTCTGCAGCGCCTCTACTTCGGTGAAGTGCAATCTCCCGGGGATAACGATTGCATGAGGTGGATATCCGTATTTCCTCTGAGATAAATTGGAGAGCTTTCCTCCCGAAATCGAGAAGTCATCTGGTTGCCCTAGTCTAGACAAGACTATAACGAAGGTGTCTTGCATTATCAGGCCGAGCTTAACATCCTTCTCGGCAGAAAGAAGCAACTTTAATCCATCCTCAGGTGGTAGGGAGTAGCCCTCTTCAACCTGTACTTCCAATAGAAGTAGCGTATGAAGTCCTCTTATCATATTCTGAAAGATGGTATGGTATGCCGTAGCTGGCGGCGTATTTCCACCCGTCAAAGTAACAATCTTTCCAAAATTGTATACGTGTAATCCCGTAGCGCCTGGAATTGCTGAAATGATAGACGCATTATGAAATATTTTCGTCCGAATATTCATCGACTCTGCCCTAGTCTTCAAATCCATATGTGTAGTAGCGATCATGGGATCTCCTACTACAAACAGAAGAACATCCACCTTAGAGGCGAGTTCGAGAATTTTTTTCCCGTCCTCCAGATATTCGCGAGGAACGACTTTAACTTCCTTTCCCACGATTTTACCTATCTTGTCAATTTCCTCTGTGCCTATAGGACTAGTATATAGCTCGAGAAAAATAATTTCGGCTTCTTTAGCTGACTTGACCGCCTCAAATGTCATACTGTCAGATCCTGAAAGTCCAAGCCCGGCAAATGTTAGAGATCCCACTACTCAGACTACCTCGAATCCTCTAAAAACCCTAGAATTCAGTGACCTTTTAATAGTTCTTATCAAACAATCGCAAAACTGGGGCCTGTGGCTCAGCCAGGTAGAGAGGAAACCTGCAGCGGCTGGCTCTTATGGTTCAATTTGAGCCGCGAGAAACCAGTAGGTCGTGGGTTCAAATCCCACCAGGCCCGCCATTATCCACAATAACGGTTGTTTTCTGGACAGCAGTACCTATGTTCTTAACGATAGGATGAGTAGCGTACTATGATCTGAGGGCTTAGATCGTTCCCAATCTATTCCCGTTAAGATTTATGTTGTTCTTTATCGGCACCGGATTCGCCAGATTGTCGTAAACGGGACAATGCTTCTCGACCAGCTCTGCCATCCGTAAAATCCTGTCCTCTTGACCGTTCGCCTTAATGTTAGTCTCTATAGTTATCTCCTTATAGCCCGGTCTTACATCAGCAATACCTAACAGTCCTCTGTTGTCTCTTTTTCCCTTAACCGATATTTCAAGTGAATCTATGGGAATTCTCATGCTTGATGCAACATTAGCATAGATGCTCATCTGGCAGAATGCAAGAGAGGCTAGCATATACTCCGTAGGTTGAGGTGCCAAATTTGTCCCGTTAAGCATCTCTGGTTCATCTGATACTATGGTAAATCCTCTCGCCTTTGCTTCCTTGTGATAATTCTTGATGAGTTTGACCTCGACCACTTTCTCCATCAATGCTTTCGTAGGGTCCTTGGAGAGATCATTGATCCTCTTCTCCCGATTTGCTCGTAACTTGTCTAGGTCAATTATACTATTTCCTGCATCATGAGATTCAACCATAGTTTCTATCAGTTCTCTCAAAATATAAGAAGTTTTTTGGGATTAGAATTGGAAAAACACTCTCTGGAAAATGCATAGCGTTAGATGATCCTTTCCGTCAAGAAAATCTGATTTACCACTTTTAGTTCGGATACACAATTAAAGTATAATGGCTATAAAATACCCAAGCAGCGATAGCTTGGGACTTTACGGAGATGCGGCCAAAGCCTATCTTATTTTACAAAGGCATGGTCCTTTAACATTAGATGAACTAGCCTCTCATTCGAATATTTCTCGACATAAGATCTATAGCATAGCAAAGCAGTTAGAACGTTCAAAACTACTTAATATTTCACAGCCGATAATCTGCAGACTCTCAAGTGATGAAAACTCGTTAAGGAAGATGATGCGAAGGGACGAACGCCGATCTAGTGAGCGACATGGGCTAACCTCATGGCTTCGACCTAGACGGTGACCTGGTTTTCTAGGTACGTTTTTCCCAATACAGACGAGATAATACAATTAATCACTTTCTCTTAAAGTTCAGACTTTCCCCTAGTATGATTCGTTAGTCTATGGCATCTGTAACCCATGGCCAACTCTCTCCAACTTGAATAGACCTCGGCTAATGCCCCGAACAATAATCTATAGGTATAGTCATTTTTTTATCTATGTTAGCGATTGGGTAGTATATGAGTGAGCAGATAAAATTCAAGAGCATTGGCGTCGTTAGGACTGATGCTACTCCTGACGAGGTCAGAGCAAGTAGTCACAATATAGCCTCCACAATAACGGTTTACGATGAGTTTGGAGATGCACTGGACGGGATCGACGGACATTCCCACATTTACGTATTAGCCCACTTTAATGCTCTGAGAGCAGATCAGATAGGACACCTCAAAGTTCGACCACGCCGCCTCCTGCGACGGGGTCTAAAACTGGAGGAGCTGCCTTTTCTGGGCGTATTTGCTCTCGACTCTCCTACTCGACCAAACCCCATTGGACTTAGTCTTGTGAAACTAGTCCGGAGAGAGGGAAACATTCTTCATGTAACTGGACTCGATTATTTCGATGGAACTCCAATTATAGATCTGAAGCCCTATCACCCCGAACATATTGTAACTGATTTCTCAGTTCCTGATTGGTATACCGAGCTAGAACGTAAGGCAGGCCATATCTGATCTACCTATGAACTTTTGACTATTTCGTCGGCCTAGATCTTACGGTCCTATGATCTTAACGTATCTCTAGGGGTGTATCGAAAATCGCAGCAAAAGTTATGATCTGCATGAGCTTACAGGACTGGCGGTTTGATGCCTGCACAGTGGACTGTGCCCTTGAACCTCCTAATGAACGAACCACATGCAAAACATGCCAAGAACGCGACTTCATCTTTGACCAATGGACAGGCAACAGCTTCACGTTTCATCCTCTTTAGCATCTTGCCCCCTGCGACACCCTTGATCTGCGCTTGAACCTCTTTTGAAACTTTCTTTGGTTTCTCAACTTCGTAGATTTTAACCTCAAATTTGGTTACTTCGGCCATCACGTACCCTAATACAAATTAGGATATAAGCATAAGTCTGCCTAAGAGATTTAAGGATGGCATGTGGGGCTAACACAATGAGTTCTACATCAGATGAATTCAAATGTCCATATTGTAACGTCGGGTTTGATACTAAGGAAGACCTCTCAAAGCATATCGATCGGACCCACATGGGCGCCGGAGCCTTAGAGAAAAGAAATTCGCGCTGACCATAGCCTGGATGTATTAGTATGAAGGAGAGTTCTTACCTTTCTGCACCTCGCGGACTCTTAAGAATCCTAATCCTACATATTGCATCGAGATCTCCTGTTAGTGGGATGACGCTTTCCGGGGCAATCACTGAAAAAAGCAGCGGCAGATGGAAGCCTAGTCCCGGCTCGATCTACTTCATCATCAAGGAACTTACAACTGAAGGTAAGTTACTAAATATCGGCAAGGCAGAGAAGAAGTACATTACGACGCAGTCTGGTCTGGATGAATTAAAGTCACTAGTTGGGAGTTCGAGGGCGGGTTTGAAGAGACAGCTATTGTTCATGTCTCTGCTAAGCGAGGTCATTGAGGATCAAACTTTTTCTCAGTTATTGACGGTTGGGCAGGATATATTAGCAGCTCCGCTCGGCAGTTACAAGCACGATCAACAGATAAAAAAGATGGCTAACGAAGATAGTTAGGGTTACACTACGGAATTTAGGAATCCAGATCGGCTTTAACCCGATTCGATCCGCATTTTGGACACTTCGTGGGTACTCTATTACCTACTCCCAACATGCTCAAAAATTCACTCTGAGAATCTTCAGATATATCTAATCTCCAGGTGTTGGCGCAATCTAGACAAGATAGTTTCACCATGCACGTATGCCCTCTAGTGGGTCAATTGTCTAACTTTGAAATTATGGAATAAAGCTTTTGGTATGACTGGTTCAGAGACTCGCTGTCGCCAAGAATTTTCCGTGCAGCTTTAAACTGGCTGGTCACATTAACTCTATCCTTCTTCTCAATTTGTTCAGCCAGGATTTTCGTTCTATGCGCGAAATCCTGTGCAACCTTTGAGAACTCGGGGTTTAATAGGAGAATGGATGCAAACAAAGATGGGTCCTCATTAAGTAATGCTTCAGATAAGGTGAGTTGTATCGAAAAAGTGGTTCCCGTCAAAGCCCTAAAGGCCTTCAGATCTTGCTTCTTTAGACTAGCCGCGAAGAGTAAGTTAGAGAAATACGTGAGCGATAAGATTGAGGTCATTGCGTGTTCATGCTCCTTTAGTTCGACCACCACTATTTTGCCTTTAGGGAAAAGTTTTCTGACCAATTTCTTTTCAATCCCCTCGTTAAGGACCGGAACAAGTGCCATTCTAGCTCTCCGGAGATCTCTGATCCCTGGACCAAATAACGGGTGAAGTGAGACCGATGTATGACCATCGGCCGCGATCTTACGCATCATCGTCTGTGTTATCGACTTTAGGGATGATAGTTCAATAACCTGAGAACCCTTCTTCAGATTTATTCGGACCTCCTGTAACACCCGCGTCATCTGTTCCATCGGAACCGACACTATGATCACATCAACTTCCCTAACTGATGAGATCTTTGTAGATGTAAATCCCGATGAGGCTGCTTTAGGATCGATTATGGAAATTTCATGACCATTCCCCTTTAGATAACCTCCCAATAATCTCCCCATCTTGCCTGCCCCGCCGACTATAGCAACTTTCATAATTCATCCTCACAAGAGCGAACCGATTCTTTTGATGGCTTCCCTAAGAACTTCTTCTGGTTGACAGAATGCAAGGCGGAAATAGTTTTCGAAGGGGCCAAATGCCCTCCCCGGGGTAAGTGATACCTTTTTCTCTTCCAAAATACGCATGAGTAACCGCTCGGTATCTATCTCCTTATCTATTCTCGGGAAGACATAAAACCCGCCATCCGGCTCAACAAATGTTAAAGGAAGATGCCTTAACTCTTCACAAGTCACGGCTCGACGTCTCTCCATCTCTTCAAAATTATTCCTTACGAAGGAGTCTTGATCTAGTGCCTTGATAGCAGCGTACTGAACGAACTCAGGGACACTCGTTATGGCTATACTCTGGAGGCTAGAAATTTTCCTTATCGTATCCTTATCCGAAACAGCATACCCGATTCTATAACCCGTCATTGAATAAGACTTGGAGAATGAATCAATATGGATGTATGGACACTCGGTGGATTCTAAGATACTGGTAAATGGTTTGTAAGAATAATGATGGTAGACCTCATCGCTCAGAATCATTATGTTCTCCTCTTTTGCAACTTTCGCGAGCTCGCGCATAATTTTCTCAGACGGGATCTTTCCAGTAGGGTTGCTGGGTTGGTTGATTATTATCATTCTAGTAGCCTTGCTGATAGAATTAAGAATATCCGTAGCGCGTAAAGCCCAACCATCATCTACGGATGTCACAACAGGACTAATCTTTCCGCCTGCAATCTCTACGCAATCCCGATATGCTGGCCATGCGGGCTCTACGATTATGACCTCGTCCCCTGGTTTTATCAACGAGACGATAGCGCCATAGATCGCGAACCTACCACCCGGTGTAACTATTACTTGGTCTTCGGCTACACTAACCTTATGTCTTCTACGAATATAACCTCTAATCGCATCGAGCACCTTCGGTGCACCCCTCGTTTCAGTATAACGTGTTAAACCACTATCAATAGCCGTGGAGATTTCTTCTACTACAACCCTTGGAGGCGGTAGATCCGGTTCACCAACCTCAAGATGTATGACTTTATCCCCCCTTTCTTCCATCTGCTTTGCTATGGCAAAAGTCTGCAAGGGTGAAGAGTGATCTTCTCCAGATTCTCTCTTTTGCACTTTTGTCGAATCTCCGACTAGGAGGTTCAACAACCTTAGACAGAATAATTCATCTAGTCCGCGTTTGGACGCTTCTCCTAAAACTGCTCTTCGAAGATCCCTTTCGACTTCTGGTGTCTGGATGATTAAACCACGTTCTTGTTTAAATCGCCCAATCTTCTTTGCTACCTCGGATCTCGAGGCACACAGTCGGATGATTTCAGAGGTAATTTGCCGTATCTCTGTGCGGAGCTTCTCGATTTCTATACTATCATCATCCTGCATCTTGACCCGCTCTAGTCGATTCGTGGGATTACCGTCGGTATTATCCCAAATCGTAAGCATTGGTCTGCAAGAACTATAGCTATAACATTCTCTACTACTGGAACCGCTCTGGGAACCACACATGGATCGTGCCTTCCAGGGACAATCAGATCAGTTTCCTTCATTTCAGCCAGGTTTATGGTCCTCTGTTTTTTAGCGATGGAAGAGGTCGGCTTCAGTGAGATGCGTACTACGAGAGGCATCCCATTACTTAATCCTCCTAATATTCCACCTGAATTATTAGTAGAGGTAGCTATTTTTTTGCCGTTCAAGATGAATTGATCATTATTTGTCGATCCGGTCTTCCTAGCTGCTCCGAAACCAGAACCAAACTCAACCCCCTTAACTGCAGGAATCGAGAATAGGGCCTTACTCAATTCTGAATCAAGTGAACCAAAGACGGGTTCCCCGATCCCGACTGGAAGGTTCAGCGCTACACCCTCGACGATCCCTCCCAAGCTGTCTCCTTCCTTCCTGACCTTTAGGATCTTTTCCCTCATCTCCTCCGCTACTGAAGAGACTGGACATCTAACTTCATTACTATACCGATACTCACGAACCTGATCATATGACTCAATCTCTGCTCTGAGACCTCCGATCTCAAGCGTATACGCAAGGACCTCTACATCAAGGCACGTTTTCAGTAGTTTTTTGGCGATAGCTCCAGACATAACGAACCCGGCAGTTATTCGGGCTGAGAAACGACCTCCACCTCTAGGATCGTTGAACCCACCATACTTCACACCTGCAGTAAAGTCAGCATGACCTGGTCTGGGTGTATCTTTGATCAGATCATATGGCTTTGAATCGACATCCTTGTTGTATACCATCATACAGATCGGTGCTCCAGTAGTATGGCCCTCGTGAATACCTGATAGAATATCGACCCGATCAGCTTCGGATCTCATTGTTGTGATTGGTGAGGTCCCTGGTCTCCTCAGATCCAATTCTTTCTGAATCTCCTCCTCCATGATCGGCAGACCTGCGGGGCAGCCGTCTATGACTACCCCCGTCCCCTTCCCATGACTTTCTCCGAAGCTTACAACAAGAAACTTCTCTCCCAATATGTTACCTGTCAAGGATTCTCTACCTCAATCTTCGCCCCTAATGAACTTAAATCGTCCAAGAAGTTGGGATATGAAACATCTACACTCTCTAGCCCTTCGATCATTAGCCCCCTTGGTAGGGATAGGCCTAATGCACAGAATGCCATGAAAAGCCTGTGATCATTATGTGCGTTTAAGACCTCACTCTTCGGTTCCATTGTTGGCTCGATCCTTATGTAATCTGGACCCTCCTCTATCCTGAAACCAACTTTAGAGAGCTCGGTCGATAAGACAGATACTCTGTCACTCTCTTTAACCCTTGTGTGTTCTACTCCCGTAATCTCTATCGGCGAATCTGCTCTTAACGCTGCAACAGCTAATGGAGGCAGGAGATCTGGTGAGTCCTTCAAATCAAAAGAACCACCATGAAGTTTTTCAGGTGCAGTGAGAGTGATTGTTCCATTAGATATACTAACTTCTGCTCCGAGCTCACGAGCAATATCTAGGAACGATAAGTCAGCCTGTGGGAGTTCTGAATCGATCCCTGTGATCTTTATTGAGCTTCCAGATAGCATCGCTGCTACCATGAAGAATGATGCCGAGCCTGGGTCACCGGGAATAGTTATTCTTGCCTTCTTATACGATTGTTCTCCGCGGATCGAAAAAGCTCTATATCCATCTCTATCGACCTTCACGTTGAAAATATTCATCATCCAAATTGTAGCATCGACATATGGTTTAGACACCAACTCTTTTTCCACCCTAATAGATGAATTAAATGCTGCTTTGGGACATGATATCAGGAGCGAGCTTAAAAATTGCGATGAGCTGGAACTATCAACATTTGCTTCGCCTCCTCGTAGACCTCCACCACGAACGCCAATCGGCGGACATCCATTTTCTCGCTCCGACCAGCAGTCTACTCCTAAACTCTTCAACGAGTCCAATAAGGGCCCCATCGGCCTCCTCCTGATACTCTGGTCCCCCGTTAAGATACAGGTTCCACGAGGCGTTAGTGCGCAGATAGAGGTTGCAAACCTTATTGTTGTCCCGGAATTTGCAACATCTAGTATCCCATTGGGTGTTTTTGGATCGACTATTCCGTCGATCTCGTATCTGTTATGATCTTTTTCCTCGATGCTGGCTCCGAACATTCTCATAACCCTGACTGTAGCGTCAGTATCTCGAGAAAATAGGGGATTTAGTATAACCGAATTGCCCTCAGCTAAGGACGCTAAAACTATCGCTCGGTGTGAAAAACTCTTGCTAGGTGGAGCCCTAATCGAGCCTTTTATAGCTGAGGGCGAAACCTTAACCTTGACCAGTTACACTCAACACCTTAGCTACTGTGTTATTGGGATGTGTTTTTATGACCTTCCCCCCGAATCTGCCCAGCGCCTTTTTCACGTCTGCTTCCCTGTCGCCGGTACATATTGCTGCTACAGCTGGACCTTTCCCTGATAGTCCCGCAGAAATTGCCCCTGAGATAATTGCTTCCGTAGCGATTTTTGGGTTTAGCCCAAAAGCATGAGTGTAAGTAACACCGTTCATCGTCATTGCCTTCCAATACTCCCCGCGAAGAGCAATCCGATGGGATTCTCTAACTCTGGGACCTAACGAAGATAGCTTGCTCTTGTCAATGCTGCCGCTATAGATCTTTCTACTAGGGATGTGTATTAGAACGATAAGATCACCCTCGGCTTTATCCCTGCGGAGTGATTTTTTGGCATAGTTTTTAGTTACGTGAAAGCCACCATAGTAACAAGCGCAGACATCATCAAACGCACCTGTTATCGTGACACCTGCCTTCAATGCAGCATCTACCGACATATTCACTATATCTTGGTCAGGCGCTTTTTTACCCAGCGCTGAGAGAACTGCTAGTATTATCGCGTTAGCGGCAGCACTAGAACTCTTGAGCCCCCTAGCAACAGGTATGTTAGAACTCGTAACTATCTTGGCACCATAACCACTTAAATTATATCGTTCTAGGACCATTTGAAGTGCCGCCCTTGCTAAAGCACCGTCTTCTCTCGGAGATCCCTTGATACTAACAACTACTTCTTTGCTCCCCCTAGTAAGTTCTACTATAGCCTCAGTCTGAAGATTGATCCCCATTGCTGCCCCGTCCCCGGTAGCGATGGCGTTGACTATGGTAATTGCTCCGTGTGAGACAGCTCTACCTATCAACTCTAAACTTTACCTACCAAAACCCGCATCAGATTATCCCTCATGATATCCTTCGGCGCATCCAGGCCTGTCCATAATTCAAAAGAGGCGGCGCCCTGCTCGAGAAGCATTTCAAAACCTGGTATCGTCATCGATCCTTTCTTTTCGGCTAACCGCACGAGCTTAGTTTTGTAGGGCCGATATACAGCATCAAAAACTACATGTCCCGCTGTCAGATTATTGGTAGGAATAGGGGTCGCTTCCTCAAGGTTCATGCCTCCGACCGGTGTCGCGTTGAAGACCAAGTTGCAGTTTTCTATAGCCTTAGATGATGATACTTTATTCAATGCAGAATGATGACAATTGATGTGAAATGCTTTTTGCACGCTCGTAGCAAGTCTCCCTGCCCTGCGTGCATCTCGATTCAAGATGGTGATCTCTTTGCAACCGTTCGATGCTAATGCCGTTGCACATGCTCTTGCAGTTCCACCCCCTCCTATAATCAAAGCTCTTGATTTTTTGATATTAACTCCTCTTGACTGAAGCGGTCTTAATACGCCGTAAACATCGGTATTATACCCATAGAGTTTTTGCCCCTTAGATACTACGGTATTTACTGCTCCCGTCTTTGTTGCCAATGAGTCAACTTTATCGAGTAAAGGGATGATAGATTCCTTATGCGGGATAGTGATGTTAAATCCAGATACCCCTATTCGCTTGAAGCTAGATATCAAATCTGGTAGAATAGGCGGCGGTATGTTAAGTACGATGTATACTGCTCGGATCCCCAATGCCTGAAAGGCAGCATTGTGTATCTCTGGAGAGAGCGAGTATTCGACATTATGTCCAATAAGGCAGTATAGGTGTGTTCCTACTTCACTTTTATTACTGGACGAGGTCATAGAGCTCCCTCAGTTGAGGGATCGGGATCTGCCCCCTAGCTGTTTCCAGACCCGGAATAGATGCGTAAGCGAATGGGCTTCCATATGACAGTGCTAGGAGTCTAGACAAGGACCCGTAAGCACCCATGCAGAACGCAACTAACTTTTCCCTCTCTACTTTTCCATATAGTAAAAGAATTTCATAATTATCACTGATCTTATTAGCCTTCGTAACGATCTTTACCAAATCCCCAACATTTGCCTTTTGATAGATCTTGACCAAATCGGAGGTATTGGGCGTATGGTCTAAAACATGATGGGAAACTATTACCTTTGCGCCTAGAGATCTGAACTGCTCTATGGCTGCCCGTTTTGAAGCTATAGCTATTTCAATCTCCAAGTCGATGAATTCTGGAGAATACTTTGTTAGGCTAGCCAACAAGCGAATCTTACTGTCAACTCCCCCTACATAAGCCCCGCCTTGGTCTCTTGATCTGCAAGTAATGATACATTTTCCGCCGATATCTCGGATAATCTTGCCTACCTGACTAACCGAAATTTGACTTAGAAGATCTATTCGAAGTTCGATAAGGTCGGACCCGTAAGAAATTGCCTTCTGCGTTCTTTTACTTAGTAGCTCGACCGTCGGTGCATAGACGGATGCGCAGATCTTCCCTCTTTTCACCTGCAACTCATCCATATTTCATTTTTCTACAATGAACTCGTCTACAGCCATACCAAAGTGTCTAGCGGAGGATTTACCATGATACACAAAGATCTCTTGTCCCGCTTTCAATTCAGTTACTGGAATAATTTCACCATTCTTCCCAACAAATCTAATGGTTTCTGCGTTCTGAACCAGAACGCTCCCTTGTTCTCCCTCACATTCTGCCTTTATCAGTTTGAGAGGCCTCGTTTCTATCTTGACCCTCCCGACAGTAGACACATAGCTTTTGTTCTTCGAATTAGTGATCAGGACTTGCATCCCTGCCTCAATTTCAGATAGATATTTCGTCTTTCCGTCAGGTAAGAGAATGTAGCTATGTATTGCTCCCGCATTAACCCTGAATGGCCGCGCAGAGGTAAATTGAGAACCAATCGATTCGTTATGAACTAGGAACAGAAATCCCGATCTGCTCCCGATCAACATCCCATCTCCGATCTTCAAGAGAGAAGCAGTATCGATGCACGCTCTCTCACCGTTACCTCCGTCTTTTACCTGCAATACCTTGGCGACCTTGAGAGATAGAGATTCTTCCTTTCTTAATATCTCAGGTATGTCGGTTACATTCTTGATAGAGTTAACCGGTACTTGAACACCCTGAACCCCCTTTTCCAGAACGGCGAACATAGTGGGAATCTCGCTCGGCTCCGTCACTTTCGCTATGATCGAGGTATTTATTCCCCCTAACTCGGCGATTATGTTCTCTAAAGGAATGATCTTCCACTCACCTGCTCCAATAATGATGGTCCCCGCACCATCTTTAGAAGCTTTGATCAAGTCGTCAACATCCCGCTGACCCTTGATATATTTCTCGAAGGCTACTAACCTCCCCTTTTTTACAGAAGATCTGACCTGCTGGTTTGATGAAGTAACTAGAATATCCGCGGCCTCTGTAGACCAGTAGGTTCTACATTTTCGCCTAAGACTGGTGGACAGTGAAGAGGGATCACAAAAGACACTCTTGATCCCTAATTCGTTTGCTCTTCTTACCAATGACTCTATGCGAGAATTATTCCCCCGAGGGGCAATAATTATCTCCCTATCGCTTCTGCTTTCCAACGGGAATTACCTTAAGAGCATCAGCTACATTTGCATCTTCATATATTATCTGGCCCAACGCTCTTACCATCTCCGAGGGATTATCATGCTGGAAGACACTCCTCCCGAACGCGACTCCGAAGGCACCTGCATCCATCGCCTCTTTAGTCATAATTAGTAGTTCTTTGTCATTTTCAGCTTTGGGTCCGCCGGCAATGATTATCGGGACTGGGCAGCCCTTGACGACCTTCCTAAAGGACTCGACGTCTCCGGTATAAACCGTCTTGATGATATCTGCACCTAGCTCCGCACCTAACCTGGCAACATGAGCTACGATCTCGGGATCATTTGGATTCTTTATCTTCTCCCCTCTAGGGTACATCATTGCAATCAGAGGC
This sequence comes from Nitrososphaerota archaeon, assembly GCA_027297425.1. GTDB lineage: Archaea > Thermoproteota > Nitrososphaeria > Nitrososphaerales > JAPUIC01 > JAPUIC01. The sequence continues at coordinate 20,256 of JAPUIC010000081.1, forward strand.
ATCTGCCACTCATCACACTCATCTGCTGTAACCCCTAAATCTCTAAGCATCTCTGGTTCTTCCTTGGAGCCGACGTTGATATGTACTGAAACAGCATCCGCGCCGAGTCGTACTGCTTCGGGCACACCCGCAACCTTCATCTTTCTATTTGGCGCAACACTTTGATTTGTACTCCCCGACATGTGCATTATCGTGCCCATTTCTGTAGGGAATGGTAAATTTCTGATTATCCCTTTATGGACAAGAACAGCTGAAGCGCCACCTGATTGGATCTTTAGGATCGTATCGTTGATATTATCCAAACCTTTCGAAGGACCGATGGTGAAGCCATGATCCATTGGTATGCAGAGCATCTTACCGCGTTTGGTTATCCTGTTCAGCCGTATTACCTTACCAAATACCATTCTATCTACACCATTCCTTTCTCCACGATATATTCAGCTATTAGAATGGTGCCCCCAGCAGCGCCTCTAATCGTGTTATGAACCATGATCCCAAACTTCAAAGATTTCGAATCTAACCCATGTCTTATCCGCCCCACAACTACACTCATTCCCGGAACTGAGCCTGCATACCTGTCGAGTCTCGGTTGAGGTCTATCTACCTCATCTCTAACGATGATGGGTTGGGTAGGAGCCGTCGGCAATTTCATTTGTTGTGGGATACTACTAAACGTCCGGAGAGCTTCTGTGACGCTCGTTATTACCGTGTCCTTCTCCGTTGTTAGATATATGCTCTCAAAATGACCGTCGAGTGTAGCGACCCTATGACAGGACGCCGATATAGCAAGTTCCGAAGGCGCGATCATCTTCTTATTTTGCGAGCCAAGAATTTTAGAGACCTCTGTCTCTACTTTCTCTTCCTCATTCTCAATATAAGGGATGACATTATCGTGGATGGCCAAGGCTGGAACTCCAGGAAACCCTGCACCCGACAATGCTTGCATAGTGTTCACGATTACATGGTTAAGTCCAAATTTATCGGCGAGGGGTTTCAATACCAGTGCCAACCCAACCGTAGTGCAATTGGGACTCGTCACAATAAATCCATCCCATTTCCGCGACCTCTTTTGTTCCTCTATTACACTGAGATGGCCTAGATTTACTTCGGCTATTAGGAGCGGAACATCAGGCTCCATTCTATGTGCACTAGCATCGCTCATAACCGGAAATCCAGACTTCGCGAACTCTTCCTCTGCACTACCTGCAACCTCAGAAGGAAGCGGAGAAAAGACCAGATCTGCATCTACCCTAGAAGGTTTTGTTGGTTGTACCTCCATATCTGCGAATTCACTAGGGATGTTTTCGGAAACTATCCAGTTCACAGCATCTCCATACCTCTTCCCGACCGACTTGTCACCCGTAATGGTCGAAACCGTAAACATCGGATGATTCTGTAGAAGCTTAAGGTACTGTTGCCCTACCATTCCCGTCGCTCCTAAAACTGCTACCTTAGCTTTTTTCATCGTCTCTCACCAATCCTGTCTTTATCCTAGATATAGCTCTTTCTGCCTGTTCTTTACTGAGGAATATCCTGATAGAGGAACTCATAGTTACTAGCCCGAAGATGTTAATGTTTTCATCTGCCAATGGCTGGGTTACTCGCTGAATCAGTCCACGGCTCGTCTCTAGGGCACTTCCCCTGACCGTAATCATAACTAATTCCTCAAAAGACGTGATAGCTTTTGCTAAACCTCCGTCGACGATACTAGCATGCAACTTCTCCACCATTAGCTTCCCGTCTACCGCATACAAAATCATTGATCTCGCATCGAAAGTAAAAGCCATTAATTGCCATTTCGATCTACGTGCCTCTTCGAGTATTGCCCCTACGGCTCCAGTACTGGAGAGCTCCGATCCAACTATGGTTATCATTGATATGGGATCCTGATGTCGTTCCACCAGAAGCTCATCTTCGATCTTTCCATCAATCACAGTTCCGGAGATCTCGCTACTACCGAGGCTTGATAGCCTCAACCTAGTGCCTTCTCTTTGAAATCTAAGTGATTTTGAATGAAGAAACTTGGCACCACCTGCACTAAGCAACTGAGCTTCTGCTGAATCCAGGACTTCGATAGGCTTAGGCTCCTTAACAAGGGCTGGATCGCTGGAATAGACGTTCGCTACATCCTTGACCAAGCGGACCTCTTTAGCCTCGAGACAGGACCCGATCAGAGTGGCAGTTGTATCGCTACCACCCCTTCCCATGGTGGTTATCTGTCCAGAGGTAGTCATCCCAACGAACCCACAGACTATCGGGACATAACCGTCGGTAATCAACGGCTCCAATTTCTGTTGAACCTGCGTCTTAGTTTGCTGGTAAATTGGATTTGCATCAGAGTAGTTTTCATCAGTCACTATCGGCCAGAGATTCGAATCAGGATCGATCACCTTCCCCTTCACCCCACTAGTAGCAAGAGCTGCTGAGAACAAACGGGCACTTGTCCTCTCACCCATTGAGAGAATGTCATCAAGCATGGGCTTGGCAATGTTTGCATCGATCTTCTTAGCCATTCTGAGAAGTCGATCTGTCTCTCCTCTCAGAGCAGATACTACTACCACAACCTTAGCACCAGTCCTAACCTGCTGCTCAACTAATCCCGCCGCTTTTCTGAGGTTATCCTCGCTCTCGAGGACTGATCCTCCAAATTTTAGGACTATTACGTTATCAATCATAGAATACCAACTTGCAAAAAATACCGATTACAGGGACAATTTGTGGAGTAGAATGTTCGAGGTTGGTCTACTTGACCGTAAATGCTTGCAGCATCGAATGTTGATAAAAAGTGCATCCCCTTTGATTTGTGCAAAAACGCATCAGTTAGGACTATTTAAGCGTTTGTCAACAATAGGTTCTATCGTTGACGGTAGCTTCGATAGTTACATTTTGAGCACTTTTTTTTGCCGTCCTCGGCAGGAACTAATGACCTATTACCACAGATGGGGCATATAGATGCAGTATTCCTTACGCTTCTCTGTCTAGCTATTCCGGCTGACATCGCAGTCAATTACAACGTGAGGATTTGTATCCTATTATCCAGAGTAGACAAATGTTTTTGAGCAATCTATGATTATTTGACACTTCTTTGATTATTTCAGCACGATTTAATAGCCCGAACTAATGTTGATTCAATATGGATGACGCCGATGTAGCATTTCAGGGAGAGCGAGGAGCATATAGTGAAGGCGCTGCTATAAGCTACTTTGGAGAAAAATTGGTACCCATAAGCTGTAGAACTCTAAAGGAGGTCTTTAGCAAAGTGGAATCAAAAAAGGTGAACTTTGCAGTCGTTCCCATGGAGAACTCACTGGAGGGTAGCGTAAATGAGAGTTATGATCTACTGCTGGAGTCCAATCTGAAGGTACGCGGGGAGATAGAATATAGAGTAAATCACTGCTTGATAGCTAATCCTGGAACTAAATTAAAGGAAATTAGAGAAGTTTATTCGCATCCTCAAGCTTTGGCTCAATGTAGGGGATACTTATCCAAGATGGGTTTTGATACGGTTCCTGCATACGATACGGCAGGTAGCGTCCTTCTGATAAAGGAGAAAAAACTAGAGAAAACGGCCGCCATTGCTAGTAGTAGGGCTGCGGAAATCTATGGAATGAAGGTTCTAGCGGACAAGATAGCTGGGTCGACGCGTAACTTTACACGATTTTTCGTTCTAGGAGACTCGGATCATCAACCCACTGGTGCGGATAAAACCTCGATAATTTTCTCTACGAAGCATCAGCCAGGTGCACTGTATGCTGTCATGAAAGTGTTCGCGTCGAATAAGATAAACCTGACAAAGATAGAGTCAAGACCAACTAAGAGGACTCCTTGGGAATATAATTTCTATGTAGACTTCGAAGGCCATCGACTTGACGTCAAAATCCAGAAGTTACTTAGAACTCTGGACCAAGCGGCAGTCTTCGTCAAGATCCTAGGATCCTATCCAGCCGCTCGTAAGTAAGTAATCTTCAGACGGGATGGAAATAATAACCCTGCTTCAATTTCAGTCCGTCTTCTACTATCTGCTTGAATTTTGACATGATGATCTTCTTGACATCACCTTTTGGTACAGGGGGTTTTACCTCTGCAATTGCGTTTCCACTCCTCAAAACGTTGATGGTTATCTTCTCATCCACTTCAAAAGCAGTTGAGAAATCAGTCTCTCGTTTAACACGGAGTCCGGCCGATTCGATTGCAGTGCGCAAAGCAGCGAGATCTAGATCTAGCGAACGTAATGGAGTAATAACTAATACTCCTTTACCATCCCTTCCGCAAGAATACTCGATACCTTCGTGCTCATCCTGTTCTATAATGGGGCTATCGACTTGACCGCACACTCGGCAATTTTCGTTCTTATTCAATTCCACAGTATCGAAGGTTAGGTGTCTGAGATCTGCATACAGCATCTTGCCAGATAGTA
>JAPUIC010000082.1 GCA_027297425.1 Nitrososphaerota archaeon
AAACGCAGCAATTGCTCGTGCTGACCGCCAGTTGAATTTCTACAAGAATCTCGTACTCATTCCTACTGACGAAGCTTCAAAAATAATCCTTGAAGTTGAGCAACTCATTAGAGAAGCCAGGGCATCTTTCGATGACGTAGATTATGTCAAAGCCAGTGAAAAGGCTTCAGAGGCATTTGAGCTAGCAACGACATTAAGATCTGCCGACCAGAGGTCGGAGGCTCTCGCAGAGATCACGAAGGCTAGAAATGCATTGGAGGAATTCGAGAAGGCCACAATCGTACTAGAACCAGCCATTGTTGACCTAGTATCCGAGGCCAAAGACGCAATAAAGTCAGCAGAAAACGCTTTAGCATCGGGGAATCCGAATGGGGCTATAGCAGATGCGGGCAGAGTCGAAGCACTACTGCTTGAAGCTAGGAATCTCGAGTCATCTGAGAGCATTAACGCTACGAGGAATACAAACGTTCTATTGTTGTCTGCGGTAGGTATAGTAGGCCTTGTTGCAGTTGTTTTGGTTTCCCTATTTAGACGAAAAGGCAAAAGGGGAGAAGTTGAAGTAGATGACGAAGGATTTGAAGAAACTGAAGGTATCTCCGACGAGGTTGAAGGCGATAACTATGGTGAGGTAAATGACTATGGAGAGGAGCCGGTAGAAGATATCAGAGAGCAAGAGCTAGAATATAGTACGCCAGAGGAAGTGGTTAGTACGCCAGATAAAGAAGTCTCGGTTCCGCCCATTGAGCCAATTAAACCTGAGCGGAGGGTAGCATTGAGACCTGAACGGAAGGTTACTCAAAAACGCAAAGTCGCGTCGAAAAAAGTTCTGAAACGCAGTACCCCAAAGAAGACTTCGAAACCACGTGCTGCACCAGATAAGAAGCCCATTGCGAGAAGAAGAGGCAAGGGATCAGGTCGCAGGAAGCGAGGCTAGTTAGTATCTCAACGAGACATATCGATCTGGCACGTCAAAGAAAAAATAAATTTCTCATCAGATTTCGCCGCATCTCAGTAACAGAGTATAATCGCAACGGTGCACCCCAACTATAATATATATTACAAAAACGCACTAGTGTATAGTGTCCTCGGAAGTCAAAGAATCAATAACCATACACAAAGGCCTCGACTCGATACGAGTTAATGAGAGCAGTATCTGTCTTATTGACGGTGAGCGAAGCCGGCTATACTATCGCGGGTATAGCATCGCAGATTTGACAGATAATGCAAGTTACGAAGAAGTTGCATATCTGCTCATTATTGGACAGCTTCCTACACAACTTCAGCTGGACGAATTAAAAAATACGCTATTCAGTGAATACACGTTAAGTCCGATCACGATGACGTTGTTGAAGTCATACCCATCTACTAGTCACCCAATGGATGTTTTACGAACGACGATCTCATCACTTGCCCTGGAAGACGGTGGGCTAACTCAAGATAAGAGCGTTAATCTTCAGAGAGCCATTCGAATATTAGCAAAAGCCCCGGTAATTATTGCGGCTTTTGAAAGAATTCGCCAAGGCAAAGAACCTCTCACTCCAAAGAAGGAATTAGGACATGCCGCTAACTTCCTGTATATGATTCACGGGGAAATCCCGAGTAATTATGATTCTAGGATTATGGATATTGCATTAAGTTTGCATGCAGAACATGAGATGAATGCATCTACATTCTCGGGCATAGTGACAGCTTCAACGCTCTCGGATATGTATTCAATTATCACCGCTGGAATCGCTACTCTGCGTGGATCGCTACACGGCGGAGCCAATGAAGAAGCGCTCAAGATGATTATGGAAATAGGAACCCCTGAAAACGCAGTTACTTTTGTAGAAGAAAGGCTGAAGCAGAAGAAGAGGATAATGGGTTTTGGTCACAGAATATACAAGACATATGATCCTCGATATACAATACTAAAGGCGATAGCAGAAAAACTTGGAGGAGTGAAAGGTAAGGCTAGTCTATATGATACCGCGGTTCGGGTTGAACGTGAGGCTCTAGGGCGCCTCTCCGATTCTAAGATCTTTCCAAATGTAGACTTTTACTCAGGCTTAGTGTTTCACATGTTAGGTTTGCGAACGGATTTATTCACACCAATCTTCGCTAGTAGTAGAATAGCGGGGTGGGCAGCTCATGTCTTGGAGTATCTCGAAGATAATAGGCTGATTAGGCCCAAAGCAGTATACACCGGTAAAGTAGACCTACAATACACACCCATAGAACAACGAACATAGACCGGTAGTCTAACGAATCCGATCTCAGAAGGCTAGCTTCAGTCCCTCGACGATATATTGGATCGCGATGGCAGCGATAAAGACAGCCATAATTCTGGCTATGACAATCGAGCCCACAACTCCCAAGAGACGATGAATCTTATCTATTCCGGCGAGTATAAGGCCTGTGATCCCGATGACGGTTCCGATAGCTACCAGAACAACCAATAACCCCGCACTTTCATTAATTACTATTACGTTCGTAATCGCTCCAGGACCGGCTAATAGCGGGAAGGCTATCGGAACAGCCCCTGCACTTTCTGACGAGATAGACTTCTCCTCCCAAGTACCGTAGATCAAGATCTTGGTGGCAAGAATCAAGAGGAGTAGTCCCCCTGCGATTCTAAAGCTAGTAATGTCGATGACTAATACCTCGAGAATTAGTTTTCCAGAAACCGCGAACACTATCAAGAGGATTAGAGAAGTTATCAGAGCCATCTTGAATATTTTTTTTCGTCCTTTAGAATCAGTTTCCTTGGTCAATCCTAAGAATATAGGGACATTTCCTAACGGATCTACTATAACAAAGAGAGCTATGATAGAACCCATTAGTTCTACAGTGAGAATCAAGCCTCGTGATTATGCCTAATAGTGTTGTATTAAGTATTCCACTGATTTACATCTAAAGATAATCTCGCGAAGAATTATAATATCATGGAGTAGTAGCTAGGGACTGGTAAAATGGTTCAGAGTCTAGTAATCGCAGCCCTAGCATTATTTCACATCTTGTCTACTATTGGCTGGATGGGCACGGCAATGTTTGTCGTAATGGTCATGACGCCAACCATGTTAAAATTATCACCCTCATCAAGAGTCGAATTGGTTTTGGCTTTGTTTCCAAGGCTGATTAAATATGTCTCAGTCTTTGCAACGTTGACAATTGTTTTTGGAGCAATACTTGCGTTCGCGACGGTTGGTGGGAACATGGCCGCATTTGGTCCATCTAGCCCATGGGGTTTCAGAATAAGTGTTGGAGCCGGGTTAACTCTGCTGGCTTTCATCGTGGCGGTTGGAGTAGTTATACCAACACTACGGAAGATCATTGTTGTGATAGAAGGGATGAAACAAAATCCTAAAGATAAACCACCGGCGGAGATGGCCTCTCTTCAAAATAGGTTGAAGCTCTCGTCTATGACAGTCTTGGCTTTACTCACAATAATACTAGTATTCATGGTCGCTGCCGCTAGATTCTAGAAGATGATAACGCAGATCAGTTATACTATATTGCAGCTTAGATCCTTAAATACCGAAAATATTAATTTATTCTGACACCAATGGGTGTCTTGAAAGTGCAGATGGGGGATAAATCACGTCAAGGAGAGGATAATGCATCTATCGGTGACCTAGTTGAAGTCGTCACCGATACGACAACATTCAACGGCAGTCTCTTACCTAGATATTCCTATCTTAAGCATGATCATGTAGTAATCAAACTTGATAATGGTTACAATATAGGTATCCAGAGAGATAAAATTATCCGGATCTCTAAGATTTCCGCAGGACGGACACCAACTTTCTCTAAGGGCAAGCAGCCCGAGATCGATGGAAGCCTGCCGAGGATTGCAATTCTAAGCACGGGCGGAACAATTGCTAGCAGAATTGACTACAGAACAGGTGGGGTCCATCCAGCGCTTACGGCAGAAGACATCCATACGGCTATCCCAGAATTATCCAAATATGGTAGAATCGACACAGAAATCATCTTTAGCCTGCTCAGTGAGAATTTAGAATCTAGTCATTGGGTTCAGATCGCTCGCGCGGCTACCGAGAAGATCAAAAAAGGTTACAACGGTATCATCATTACCCAGGGAACAGATACCATGGGATATACTGCTGCAGCACTCAGTTTTGCCTTAGCTGAAAGTCCAATCCCGATAGTTCTTGTTGGAGCTCAAAGATCATCCGATCGTCCGTCTTCAGACGCGACCCTCAATATGATTGGTGCCATGATCTTGACAACCTCTGCCA
>JAPUIC010000083.1 GCA_027297425.1 Nitrososphaerota archaeon
TGGTGAAAGATACTACCGAGATAGTAAAAGATGCTACATCTAATTTATCTGAAGTTGGTAATAGAAAAAACCTCTTTGATGCCGCTCAGGCTTTAGGTATATTTGCGTACGGCAAGACTAACGATGAACTTAGCCGGATGATAAAAGAGAAAGTCGATGAGAAGAACAACATTTTGTCGATCACACAAGAGGGAGGGCAGCAAGGGGTCCAAGCGACGGTTAAAACTGTTAACTCACCTGAGGTTTCATCAATTAGTAAATCAACTGATCAACAAACTGCTGTAATCACTAGACAAAAAAACTCGCCGCAGAAGCTAAAGAAAACCAAACCTAGGAAAATAAAGGTTAATGCGAAATTAGTAAAGGAAAGGACGAATACGACTACTCAAAATAAATCTAAATCAAATAACAAGCGAAAGAAATCAAAAAGAGCATAACTATCTAATTATTGAATACTAATCATAATTGGATCTTTGTCAGTAATGCTGGTCATTCCTAGAGTTTCTCGAGGTAATACACCTCTTAACGGCTATTTTTAGGCCGGAGAGATACGCTTTGATAAAGTAACACTATGAAGAACCCAAATAGAACAATCACTAACCCTAGGAGATCTTTCACTCGGTAGATTGTTAATACAAGATATCCAGCAGTAATAATGAGTGTCAAATATGCTTGAAATGAGACCTTTGCATAACTAGTCATTCCTCTCACCTTAGACAAGATCTCAAAACCCACGAAAACTATAACGGGGAATGCACCAAACATGAAGAATTCGAATAGGTTAACACTATTATGAGCCAATCTGATACTAATTCCATAATGATAGATCCTTAAATCTTATCCTTCGATATTATGTACCTCTAATAATTGTCACCTTGGTGACAATGATCCGAGTGACACTATCGATAAATGAGCAAGCCGAATATTTGGCACTAAGGTAAATAGAATGAGCAGTTTCGTAAACAAATGGAAACGTTCTACCGGTCCGGGATTCGGAGAAAAAGTAAGGGAAGCTGTAAAGCCAGCGATGCCCCTACGACCGAGATTGGAACAAGCGATTCGACAAATCCAGGTTCAAGTAGCAAAATTAGAATCTACTTCAGCCAAACTCAAGGAAAGAGATAATGCCATTTTCAATAAAGTGGTATCGGCACTACAGAAACATGATCAGCAACATGCATCGATCTATGCCAACGAATTGGCTGAGATCAGAAAGATGCACAAACTTGTCTCGAATGGTACCTTAGCAATGGAACAAATAGTCCTAAGGCTAAGTACTGTACAAGAGCTCGGCGATATTGCGGTCACTCTGACCCCAGCGATGGGTGTTATCAGAAACGTAAAGTCGAAGCTAATCAGTGTTCTGCCAGAAGCAGAAAACGAGATAGGAGAAATCAGCGGCCTGCTAAACGGAATATTGGTAGATGCAAGCCAAATGGGTGGAGCAGCTACCATAAACTTGGAAGGCACAAATGACGAATCAGAGAAGATTCTCAAAGAAGCTGTAGCAGTGGCAGAAGAAAAGATGAGGGACGACTTCCCAGATCTACCATCTGCTCCAGACGAATCGAAAGAACCTACCGGATACAACTAGGAAAATAGATTGGGAGAGAGACGGTACAGAAATCTCTCCCTCCCCGAATTTTTTGAAGAAAATGGAAATGTAGTGGATAAAAAATTGAGATTTAGAGTATTAACCGGCTTTATCAAATTAATTAGTGGAAGAGAAGATCTCGATAGGAAGATCTATACAGCTATTAAAGAGATACAGACACATAAAGGTCATCTCGATAACACGAGAGGCAATCTTGAAGAGAGACGCCAAAAACTGTTCGATTACGTTATTAGCGCGGCCGAGCAACTTGACCAGAGAAGGGCCAAGGTCTTTTCTGACGAACATTCTGAGGTAATGAGATTAATCGATATACAGAGTACAGGGGACCTAGCTCTTACCCAAATGCTGGTCCGCTTAGAAAGCATGAAGGATATGGAAGATCTGGTAGTCCACCTTTCCTCTTCGTTTGAGGTTGTAAAAGGAATATCTGGGGACGTTTCTAATGTCCTCTCAGCACTTCAAGAAACCCAAGATATGATGATGTCTAGCTTGAACGAATCACTCGTTCGACTAGGTGTAAACCCTTCAGAGGCAGATTTTGATAGTGAGAAGATAGTGGAACGGGCACGCGAACTTGCGAGAAGAAGCTTGACCTCATATGAAGAAAACAATCCAACCAACTTACTAACTAAGGAAGCCATGGACCTAAAATTATCGCTAAAGCATTTAGAAGCACCACTAGTAAACGAGAAAGAGCTGTTTAACATGATATTAGATCATGTGCGCTCGCATAATAATGAGGTAGATGTAAAAAAAATTGCGAAAGAACTCGCAGTACCAGAAGACCAAGTTGAAAATGCAACAATAAAACTAGCGTTGAAAGGGAGGCTAAGACAGCCTCAAATCATAGAACGGTAATTGATTGCTATGAGTGCAGCTCGAGAACTCGAAGATTTGGCAAGGGAAGACGCATCAGACGCGATTAAGCATGACACTCAAGGATCTCATGGGGCAGCTATCCAAAAGTATCAGAGAGCTACCTCAACACTACTAAAGTTGGTAAAACTATACCCAGGGTATAATTTAAACCAGTTATGGGTAGATCGAGCGAGCTCCTACCAAGAGAGAATTCAAACATTAAGGGATTCTCGAGGGAGTATAGATGATCAAAACCTAGACCTTGAATCTAATGGTAATGGTGTGGCTAAACCTTTGATTGTTGAACCTGTCAAGGCAACCTATAACGAACTAATCGTAAAAGAGAAACCAGATATCAAGTGGGATGAGGTTGTTGGACTCGACAATGCAAAAAGTTCTCTTAGAGAATCGATAGTATTCCCTCATCAACGCCCAGATTTATTTCCTTTGGGCTGGCCTAGAGGATTCCTATTATATGGTCCACCTGGCTGTGGTAAAACCATGTTGGCTGCGTGTGTCGCCCATGAGATAGATGGGGAGTTTATTACAATTGATGCAGCCACGATAATGTCAAGATGGTTGGGAGAAGCAGAAAAGAATGTAGCAAAACTGTTTAACTCTGCGAGACGATTATTGGAAAAGGGAAAACCAGTAATAATTTTCATAGATGAGCTTGATTCACTCCTTGGTTCTAGGGACCAGGAGGTAGGAGGAGAGGTTCGCGTAAGAAATCAGTTTTTGAAAGAAATGGATGGTGTTTCTGATAAAGGTAAAAAACTGTACCTCTACATCATAGGAGCGACGAACAAGCCTTGGGCTCTTGATTGGCCATTTCTTAGACGATTTGAAAAACGAATTCACATTCCTCTCCCTTGTCTTGAAGCTAGAATAAACCTACTCAAGTCCCTTGCAGAACCTCTACACATCGACCTTGACGTAGAATTAACGGAGTTAGGCTCCTTAACCGAGGGCTATAGTGGTAGCGATCTTAAAGATATTTTCCAAGTTGTACAAATTAGGACCGTTTCAGAGCTCTTCGCGAGCGGCCAAGCCAATGATAAATCCGCTAAACCAAGATCCATAACAACCTCAGACTTCACAGATGTTCTTAGTAATAGAAAACCGAGCGTGTCTAAGGAAATGGAGAAGGCATATCATACTTGGGGAGAAAACTTTCAGGCTCTCTAAGGATCTAGCCTAAATCTATCCCTAGGATAAAACACTACTTCTCTAACATTCTTCCTTCCTGTAAGCACCATCATTAAGCGGTCAAAGCCCATGCCCCACCCCGAGTGAGGTGGCATCCCCCAGTCAAAGACCCGTAGATGATTCTCGAAATTTTTAGGACGTAATCCTGCCTTTTTGAGGTTACCTTCTAGCTCTGCCCTAGTTGACACCCGTTTCCCCCCAGAAGCTAACTCTAACTTACCATGTTGGAGGTCAAACGAACGGGCTAGTCCGTTATCTCCTCTCTCTAAATAGAAAGGTTTGAGCTGAGAGGGCCAATCCACTATCCAGAAGAACTCACTCTTGAATCTACTGAATGACGAAAGTGTACCATCTGTAAGGTCGTCGCCAAAACGGATCGAATTATTATTTTCTTGTCCCTGCAAATCCTCCACGACATTCGCGTAAGAGACTCTAGGAAACGGTACTTTTGGAGTCTTCAGTTCATGAGCTAGAATACGTAACTCTTTAACACACTCTTTTGAAACCTTTTGAATAGATCTCGAAATAACGTCTTCGGCTACGGCCATCACCTCTTCTTCGCTCATATAAGCTGCTTCTACATCAATACCATAAAATTCACTTAAATGTCTAGTCGTGTGAGACTTCTCCGCTCTGTAATAGCTGGCTATCTCAAAAACTCGTTCTAGAGATATGACCAACTGCTCCTTAAATAACTGAGGGCTCTGAGCTAAAAACGCTTTCTTTCCGAAATAACCTACAGAAAATAGGTTCGCACCTCCCTCGACTGCATTACCGATTACCTTGGGAGTACTAACCTCGACGAACTCTTGCGATATTAATGCTGATCTAACGGCCTGGAGTGCAACGCTTCTTATTCGAAAGATGGCCGCAACACTCGGCGTCCTGAGGTCCAATGCTCTAGCATCTAGCCTAGCGTCTATGGAAGATGGTACTCGACCAGTAGGATCTAAAGGGAGAGGATGCTTTGCAGCAGAAAGCAATTGTATATGGTCCGCTAGAATCTCGACCTCAACTTTTTGAGATCTACTCTCTTGAACTACGCCTTTCACACTCACAATACTCTGTCTTTGTAGAGCACTCAGAACCGCTTGAGATGTAGCGGAAACATTTTTGTTATTGAACACAATCTGAGAAATTCCGGTTGGATCCCTTAACGTAAGGAATGATATTGATCCCAAAGGCCTTATGTCTTCGACCCAGCCCGATACTTCTACAACCCTACCTACTTGCTTTTTGGTAAGCTGTTCAGCCCTGAAATCTCTTACCTCATTCTTTTTTTTCAAATTCGACAATGAGATCCATACCTCTAACATCCTTCATTATCCTCTTAGATTGCCCCAAATCTACATGTGAATTATCGGTTCGTTTTCCCGATATTATTACTCTGGTCAATTTGCTCCCGTCCGGGAGCCAAACAATGTTTACCGTCAATAGCTTGAGCGGAAAAAAAAGATCTTCTAGAACACGACGATCAGTCCCATCGCCTTCAATCATCCATACCTTACGGTCAAATTCCGACTCCACTAGTTTTCCTAGCGAAGAATTAGCCCTCAAAGATAATGGGTCTCCCGTCTTAAGGACAAGAACGTAATCTCCATCCACCTCAAAAGCTCTCAGAAGATCTATTTCATCAATTTCTGAATGCTTCTCTGCTAACTTGACAAGTTTCATCGAGGCATCTACGTCGATCTTTGAAATGCTACCACCCTTCAGTTTCGCATCGCATTTTGGGCATAGAATACCGATCTTAGCATCGAATGCACAGATGGGGGTATTCAAAGGCTAAATTTAGCCTCCGTAAGCATGATTGATAAACACATCCTGCTACATCATCAGATTTACACTTAGAATAATAGATATGACTTTTAGCTCCATGGGTGGCATCTGAAGCATAACATCTTACAACTACGTTTTCCCAAGTTGGATTTCTATCGAGCTTACGTCAATCGGAGTAGTACTGTCATCGGTTTGAATTTGTTCGGTACCTATAGTGATGTTCTTAACGCTGAGATCTGAAACAAACCTGTTGAGTGTTATCTGTGCTACGTTAACTGCTTTACTAATGGCGTTACCCCTGGCCTTTATTATTAAGACATCTGTTCCGCTTTGAATAGTCGTAAGACAGGCCAAAACATAGTTCATTACTGGTTTTTTACCTATGAAGATCGTCGTATTTTCTGGCATCGGTCTTCTATCTTGCCTAATTCAGCCGATTAAGTATTCCTTAAATACATTATCCTGTGACGGCGCCAAGTTATTGAGACTACTTGAACATCAAGCCAAGGAGGTTTTTGCAAAAAATGGGTTAAAGACACCTATCGGTTATCTAACTACAACTCTAGAGGAAGCCACGAAACGTTCTGAAAGTCTAGGCTTCCCTGTAATCCTTAAGGCCCAAGTTCCGTTTGGAGGCAGAGGGAAAGCAGGGGCTATAGTTCGTGCAGATAACATCGAGGACCTCCATAATAATTTCGATCGCCTCATCAACATTGAAATTAGCGGAACGAAATCGAATTCTATCTTAATTGAGGAATTCATCCCTCATGAAAAGGAGATCTATGTATCTGTGGCTCTGGATAGAAGTAGATCTTCCTATGTAATAATTGCTGCCGAAGAGGGCGGCGTGGAAGTAGAGAAGATCGGCACTAAGATTATAGAAAGCATAGAGGCATTCCCTATTCGCAGAAACGTTCTGGAGATGGTGGCATCGAAACTCGGATTGGATGGTCATTCGTTAGAACAATTTGTGATAACCTTAGACAGCCTCGGAAAGATCGTAGATGATTACGACTTGGAGCTGGCGGAAATTAACCCTTTGATTATGACCGATACCGGAGAGATGATCGCACTTGATGCTAAATTGATAGTTGATGATAATTCTCTATTCCGACAAAAGCAACTTGCTGAACTAGATACCGATCACGATACCCTTAGTGCTAAGGCATCTTCCCTAGACTTCGCTTTTGTTGAACTCGATGGCTCGTCAGCGGTAATCGGTAACGGGGCCGGATTAGTACTTTCAACCTGTGATCTGCTAAAAGATTCTGGCGGAATGCCTGCATGTTTTCTGGATCTCGGGGGTGGTGCTCAATCAGATAGGGTTCTAGAAGCCATCAAGGTAGTATCTCAACTAAAAAAAGCATCATCTATTCTTTTAAACGTATTTGGTGGCATTACACGATGTACAGAAGTTGCAAATGGTATAATCCGAGCCTTTGAAGAAGGATTCATCCAAAAACCTCTCTATGCACGAATATCTGGAGCAGAGGAAGAAGAGGCACGCGAACTCTTGACTGGTCACCCATTAAAGATCTTTAGCACAGTTCAGGAGGCAATATCCACCCTAGTTAGGGAGAGTGACTCGAAGTGACGGCGTTAATACAGCGTTGGTTAACTGGAGTAAAGGATCCCAATGAGGAAGGTGTCATAATACAAGGAATTACTGGGAAGTTTGGGCGTTTTCACACAAAACTTATGCTAGAATATGGAACTAAGATCGTTGCTGGGGTTACTCCCGGGAAAGGGGGATCAACAGTGGATGAAATCCCTGTATATGATACGGTTAAGGAAGCTACTGAGAGGACTGGAGCTAAGGTTTCCATAACGTTTGTGCCAGCACCTCACTTTTTAGCTGCTGCAAAGGATGCCTTGGAGGCTAACATCTCGTTAGTAGTTGCAATAACGGAAAAAGTTCCAATCAAGGACACTATACTGGCGCTCAAACTGGCTAGGAGTAAAGGTGCTTCAATAATAGGCCCAAACTGTCCAGGTATTATTATTCCGAATAAGATTAAACTTGGGATAATGCCTGCTAATTCCTTCAAAGAAGGTCCAGTCGCAATATTCTCTAGAAGTGGAACCCTAATGTATGAGGCTTCGTATCATATCTTGCGTCAAGGATTAGGACAAACAGTAGCTATGGGCATCGGCGGGGATCCAATAAACTGTACCTCTCTGATCGATGGATTAGAGTGGATAAGGGGTAGTGATGCTACTAAAGCATTGGTAATCGTCGGCGAAATCGGTGGAGATACTGAAGAGAAACTAGTAGAGTACGCTAAGAAGACGGATTTCAAAAAGCCCATAATAGGATACATTGTTGGCAGACATGCTCCCAAAGAGAAGAAGATGGGGCATGCTGGGGCCATTATTTATGGTTCGTACGGCACTGCAGACTCCAAAATTAAATCCTTTGAGAACTCGGGTTACCCAGTAGCTATGAGTTCATCTCAAATCCCTGAATTAGTAAAGAAAGAATTAGCTAAGTCAAGATAAATAGTAATAAATACTCCAACCAAAGGAAAAATCCTAATGCCTATTACCGACGCCATAAAGAAGCAGATAGCACAAAAGCGCCTCCTCTTCTCTAAGATATGCATGAGATGCGGGTCTAAAAATTCTATCGCTGCGTATAGGTGTAGAAGATGTCATTCTGGAGATCTAAGACTCAAGAACAGGGCACTTGGTGCGAAAAAGTAGTATATCCAATTTGGAATCCTGCCACCAACTTTCAACTACCAACTTTTTTAGTTAGACCTAACTCTAAGTTTCACAATAAACTGAGGAAACATGATATACTATCTATTATTGTGATTTGGAATGGATAGAGACCTTGCAGAACTAGTAGTTTCTACCGCCCAAGATCTGGGCGTACAATATGCAGAAGCCCGAATACAACGCTCTCATTTTCTGGGTTGTCTTCTCAAGAACGGTGAAGGTGAACCCGCCATGTTATCTAACTCCCTCGGCTTGGGTATTAGAATCCTAAATCGAGGCGGATTAGCTTTTGGAGCCTCCAACAATCTCTCAAGATCTAATGTAAGAGAAATGGTAAGATCTCTCGCGACAAGCGCCAAGGCCTCGTCGAAATATATCAAAAGTAAGGTGGAATTTAGCAGAGAAACAAGCAAAACTGCTAAATGGTCAGCTAAAGAACGAGTTAATCTAGAAGGGATTAGTTATGAAGATATTCTCTCATCTTTGAAAGAAGTCGATAACTCTATTATCCAGAGTAACAACAAAATCAGGAATAGATTATTATCTCTCAGTATTACTATACAAGAGAAGTATATTACCAATTCAGATGGTTCTAGGATAGAATCCAGGGTCCCTAGGGTAGGGTTCTTCGGGATGTTAACAGCTTCAGAAGGGGGATCCACTGCTCAGAGAATGCTGCAATTGGGAGGTAGTGGAGGTTGGGAAGTCGAGAAGAAATTAGCACTTAACGATGTGTGTTCAAGGGAGTCTATAATATTGGGAAGAGTTCTGAAGGAGGCTAAAAGTAGTCCAAAGGGTAAATTAGATATTATTATAGGCCCAGATGTAGCAGGTATAATTGCTCATGAGCACTGCGGCCATCCAACGGAGGCAGATCGAGTGCTGGGAAGGGAAGCTGCCCAAGCTGGCGAATCATTTCTCAAACCTAACGAAGTAGCGACAAAGATAGGTAGTGATGAGTCATTTGTGAGTGACGATCCAACTATCCCAGGATCGTATGGTTTTTACTTATATGACGATGAAGGTGTTAAAGCTCGGAAACGTAAACTTCTAGATGGTGGTAAGGTAAAGGAGTTACTTCATAATCGTTCTACTGCTAAAGAATTCAAAACTAGAAGCAATGGCTCATCTAGGGCTATAGGTTTTGACCGTGAACCGATAGTCAGAATGGCAAATACCTTCATAGAGCCTGGTGATTATAGTGTTGAAGAACTCTTCGAGGGGGTCAAACAAGGTGTGTATATCAAGTCGTTTATGGAATGGAATATTGATGATAAGAGACTAAATGGCCGCTTCGTCGGGTTGGAAGCGTACAATATTGTAAATGGAAAAATTACTCACATGGTTAGAGATCCAGTTCTAGAAATAACTACCCCAAAATTATGGGGAAGTATAGACGCTAGAGCAAAGGATCTCGAGTTTTCGGCCGCTTCATGTGGAAAGGGAGATCCAATGCAGGGTGCACCAGTATGGACTGGAGGTCCACATGTCAGACTGAGGGGGATTAGACTTGGTTCAAGGTAGCGGACAAAGAGACCTTGTGGGTATTGTCGAATCTAGTCTAGATCAGGCACTCTCACTAGGAGCAGATGACGTATCTGTAGTATGCTCTTCAAACAGAGAGAAAATGGTAAGGTTTTCTAATAATTCTATTACTGCAGTAAAAGACATAGATACAACTGAAATATTCTTCTATCTGGCGAAGGCAGGAAGAAGAATACTGGGATCGACGTCCGACCTAGATAAGAATGGTATTAAAGAATTCTTAGGTAGACTCTTGAATGCTGCAACCTCTTTCAAGGCAGCTAAAGAATTTACTAATCTCCCCAATCAAAGATTGCCGACAAACGAACATAGTGATTATGATGCTAAAATATCTGAGATCGATGATGAGATTGCAGAACTCGCTAATTCTTCGATGCAAGCGTCGATAAGCTCCGGAG
>JAPUIC010000084.1 GCA_027297425.1 Nitrososphaerota archaeon
GCAAGCGTGGATATAATTTATTTTTCCATGATCAAGTTTACAGAGATGGAGAAAGTTAAAGTACCTCTCGTTGGGATGTAGGACAGATGCCGAGTCCGCTATTCATTCCCCAAGGAATGGAAATAATCATCATAGGAATCGTAATTATTGTCCTCATATTTGGAGCTAAGAAGATCCCGGATATCGCTAAATCCCTCGGTAGAGCAGGCGGAGAGTTCAAGAAAGGGAAGCAAGAAGCTGATAAAGAGGCAAAGGATGCCGCTCTCGAGGATGAGAAACCAGAAGACGGAAAGAAAGAACATGATAAGCTTCTGAACGTAGCAAAGGGTCTCGGAATAACGGTCGAAGGCAAGAACGATGAAGTTCTACGTAAAGAGATAGAGAAGGCTCTCTGGAAATAGTTATCAAACTAAAGTTTAACCGTAGCTCGACTTTTCAATTAGAATATGAAGGCAGTCATCCTTGCAGGCGGGCTAGGGACGAGGATGCGACCTTATACATTGTTCGTTCCTAAAGGAATGCTTCCACTAGGCAGCAAGCCGGTATTGGAACATATTATTGAATGGTTATCAAAGAATGGGATAACAGATATTGTATTATGCGTAGGATACCTGAGCAAGGTAATCTCAGATTACTTCTCCAATGGCAAAGAGCTAGGAGTCAAGATAAGCTATGTCAAGTCATCAAGACCAATGGGGACAGCTGGGCAACTCAAGAGCGCGCAAAAATTGCTCGATGAGTCATTCATTTGCGTATACGGAGATGTTATTCTAAAAAATAATCTTAGGAAGATGATAAGTTATCACAAAAGTAAGAAGGCGATTGCCACTATCGGGCTGACTAAGTATTCTACTAAGATGAGTTATGGTTTCATAGAGACTGAAAAAAATGGGTTAGTTAGAAGCTGGTCAGAAAAGCCAGAGATTAGTGGCCTAATCAATGCAGGGCTTTATGTGTTCGAGCCTAGTTTTCTCGCCTCAATCCCAAAGGGCACGATATTCGGGATGGATAGTGCGTTTGAATCCGTAATTAAAGGGAATAAGAAAGTTTTCGGCTATGAAATTGAAGGGGGCTTTCTCGACATAGGAGATAGGAGAACATATCTTAGTGCCGATAGAAAATATCTGAGTGAACTAGAGACTATTCCCTGAGGCCTAGTCACCAGATGCTTCTAGTCCTCTTCGAAGATCGTGTGAATTTTTTCAATCCGCTCTCGATTACCAGGCCTATCTTTGATCTCAATTTCGGGAGTAAGAGTCTGATAGAAGGGTGGAGGAGAAACCTATCATCAGCAGGTACATGTGCCATAATTCGGGATTATCTTGTAGATTCTACAAAACGACGCCATAGAGATCTAGAGGTTAATCCCTCGAAGATCGATACTACTGCCCTATTTGTGAATTCGCTCCTAGTTCCGACTAGTAACCTTCTGAAGTCCTTTTTAGAGAAAAGTCAGGATTTCTTTCTATTAGATAAGGGGCGACTAGTTGCAGCTCGTCTCGGCGCTTCTCTCGCCCAGAAGTTAATCGAGGAGGATCTCAATATAGGAATCTTGAAAAGATCTAAAACCCTCAATAAGAAAGAAGCGGCGGACTCTCTTATCAGCTTCCCCTGGGAGCTTTTATCGCAGTCGAAATTGGCAATTGTCCACACGGCGAACTCTCAAGAGATGCGCCAAACTAAGATTAGATCAAGGGGGAATGGTGTAATATATTCCCATTCAGACATAGAGATAGAATCCAATGTCGTTTTTGATACATCGGAGGGTGATATCGTATTGGGAAAGGGGGCAAGCATCCAGGCCGGCTCTAGAATAGCTGGTCCGACATCGATAGGAGAAGGATCTAGCATCCTAGGAGCACGAATCGGTCCAGGGACCAGCATTGGGGATGACTGCAAAATTGGAGGAGAGGTAGAAGAAAGTATCTTCATGTCGAATTCGAATAAACCTCACACCGGATTTATCGGTCATGCATATGTGGGTCAATGGGTGAACTTGGGTGCGCTCACGACTAACTCCGATCTCAAAGGCACATACGGAACTGTTCGGGTCAGATTGGCTGGAAAACGGTACGACACAGGATTGACCAAATTTGGCACCATGATCGGAGACGGTGTGAAGTCTGCCATCGGTACACTCATCTACACAGGAAAGAGTATTGGCCCATTTTCTCAATTACATGGGTATGTCACCGATGATGTGCCTCCTTTCACCATATACGCCAAATCATTGGGTGCTCCGTCTACGGAGGTTCAGAAGTTATCAGTAATACGAACGATGGAAAGAATGATGAAGAGGCGTGAGAAAAAAATTTCAGATGTTGAAGTGAAATTAATCACAAAGATCTTCGACTTAACGTCACCTGAAAGGAAACAAGCAGGCGTTAAGGTCGGACGGCTGCAAATCCCCTAAAGTTGATTCGAGATGGAGGTTGGATAAGATGGTGAAACCACCGATTCGTAAGGGTAACAAACTGGAAATTGGGAGTACCCGTACACTGGATAAGAGTGGTTTCTGTTCGATTTACGATAGTTGGGTGGAACACTGTAGGAAGGCTTGGGATATTAAGGTAAAACTAGGGAAAATCACTAAGGTCGAAGAAATATTTCTTGCAGGTATGGGAGGTTCAGGCATCGCGGGAGAGCTCATTCGTGATTGGTTGGAACCTCTCATTTCAGTACCAATATACGTAATAAAAGATCACCGATTACCGAATCATGCAAGGAAAGGTCTGCTCGTAGCAATAAGCTGCTCTGGCAACACCCAGGAGATTTTATCAGTTATTGAGGACGCATCTAAGAAAGGTTTGAAGATCGTGACTTTATCATCGGGAGGGGCAGTAAGCGATCTCGCCAAAAAAGCGGGTCATCCACATATAGAGAGCAGAATGATCAGTACTCCAAGAACATCATTTCCATACATTTTCTTCCCGTTGGTAAAATTGTTTGCGAATCTTGGGATATATGACGGTAAACGGGAGGTCTTAGAGTCGTTTGAATACATGCATGAGATATTAGGTCAGATTAACTCGAAGATTCCCTTCGAATCTAATTCCGCAAAACAGTCCGCTAATTGGCTTCAGGATGGCATCCCCGTAATATACGGAGCAAACTGGAATAGGGCTGTAGCTATGCGGTTTAAGCATCAATTAAACGAGAATGCGAAGATGCATGCTCTTTTTGACATCCTGCCTGAGCTATGCCATAATGAAGTTATGTCATGGGAATCGAATTCGGAGCACTTGTTTAGGCCGATCTTTCTGCGGACTGATGACGAACTAAGTGAAATTTCTAGTAGGTTTGACCTTCTCCAAGATATTCTACAGGAAAGGGGCATGAAGGTGCATGAGATAACGATTCCGTGGAGAGGTATGCTCCCTACGGCGCTTGCGCTATTACTGATGATAGACTATATCTCAGTTTACGCAGCAATAGCTAGAGGAGTTGATCCTTCATCGACAGAAACTATTGATCTAGTAAAGAAACGACTTGCTAGTAATTAGTAGGCAATTAGCTGATCCCCAGAACTTCTGCCAGCTCCTTCTTGCAATCTCTCTGGAGGATTTCCGCGGCGTCTTCCGGGCTAGTCTCGTTGACAAAGATACCAACACCTCGTTCTAGCGCGGACCAGTCCTTAATTCTTGGGTATACTTCTATGTGCCAATGAATCTGCTTAGTCGTCTTTTTTTCCGACGACGTGTGAAAAATCAGATTGAAGGCTACATCTCCAGCGCTCCGGGATAATCCACCCAGTGTGGAGCGTAAAATAAGAGACAAATCATTAATCTCCTTCTGGGACAGACGAAGGAAGGAAGTCTGGTGTCGTTTCGGAAAGATCCAGAATTCGAATGAATGAGCTGAAGCCCACGGGCAAAAAGAGATGAAATGATCGGTCGACAATATGTGTCTTGGTCCACCAGATTCTAGGTTAACAATAGTACACATTGGGCAGGTTCCCCATGTCCTCATAGACTGCTGAACAGAGGCTGCCTCCGCCTCTATTAGTGGTGGTAGTCTGGGAAGGGATATCATCCTCATGTGTGGGTGTGGTTGCTCCGCTCCAGCAGCCGCCCCATAATTGATGTATGCTAATACATATGCAACTCCCTTTTGAGAATAAAACCACTTCATCTTATCCTGTACACAAGAGAGAATATTTGTCCATTGATTAATATCAAACTTCGAAAAAGAGAGCTTATGTTCAGGTGTTACGACGAATACATAGTCATAGCCTAGGGCCGGTTCACTATAGATCGGGGGCTCGCTAAAGGTATTAGAAGATTCAGGCGTAACCACTGGAGATTCGTTTGGAAATGCCCTTACGACCCAACCTTTTACTCTATCTGGATCCTCGTCACTCATCTTTATCAGCGATCCTTCCCGTTCAACCAGTGCGACATCTGCTGGTGGAGTCATATTCTCATTCCCAGGACAGAAAGGGCAAGCTTTCGATTTTTTCTTATCAGGCTTTAGGTCCCTAGAAGGACCTCCAGGAGATCCCTTTCCGACCAGAACGAGTTTATCGGTGAAGTAATCCCTTCGTAACTCTCTTTTAGACATAAAACCCGCATCAGAAGTAATTGCGCTGTGGCTTAAGAACTTTCGATCTCTGACAGTTTATGACCGCCATAACACATATTTGTAGTAAGCTTACCAATTTAAAAAGTGAAATTAGTTTATGTTTTATTGGATGGTGTAGGAGATCGTCCTGATAAATCGCTTAACTGGACTACACCATTAGAAGCTGCAGTTACTCCAAATCTAGATCACCTAGCTCGGAATAGTGTCAGCGGAACAGTACAGACTGTCGGTAAGGATATAGCTCCTGAATCAGATATCGCAGTCTTTAGCATGCTTGGGTATGACTTTTCTTCAGGGTACGTTGGCAGGGGGGCAGTCGAAGCAATCGGTTCGGGCCTGACCTTCAAAACGGGGGACCTGGCCTTACGCGGAAATTTTGCCACCGTTAACAGTTCGGGGGAAATCATTGACAGACGAGCCGGGCGAGATCTTGAGGAAAAAGAGGCGAGTGAACTCGCATCTTTCCTTAATTCAGAACTAGACCTTTCAAATGATGTTCAGGTCAGATTGAAAGCTACCGTAGGACATAGATGCTCAGTAGTGATATCTAGCTCTCAAGAAGTTCTATCCGCAAACATTAGCAATACTGATCCTGCTTACCTTAGGGTCAAAGGCATCGGTGTGGCTCTAGAAAACGTTTCTAAAATGAAAATACATCAGAGTGAACCGACAGATGATAACGACCCCAGATCAGTCCTCGCTGCCCAACTAGTTAACAAATTTTCGCAGAAGTGTTTGGAACTGCTCCCTGAACATCCAGTAAATAAGGCAAGAAGAAAAAGAGAAAAGTCGCCAGCGAATGCAATATTGTTAAGAGATGCAAGTGATAAGAAAGTCAAGCTAGAAAGTTTCTATGATAAATTCCATCTAAAAATGGGAGCTCTAGTCGACATGCCGGTTGAAATAGGGATAGCGGAGATGACCGATATTCAGCCGTTTCCCTCATTTCCAGCGCTTACCGATAAGGCAGGACAAGTCCAAAATATATTGCAGGACTTCGACGGCGTATATGTCCATATCAAAGGCCCAGATGAACCGGGACATGATGGGGATGCAGGCCTGAAGAAACGCATAATTGAGGATATCGACGATCAATTCTTTGCGCAGTTAGTGAAGCTAGACTCTGCTCAGACACTGATCGTTGTTTCGGCAGACCACGCGACACCGTGTCAGTTACGTGGTCATAGTAGTGATCCAGTCCCTGTAATCTTTTCACGTCTAGGTCTCTCTGATAATACAGCGAGATTTACCGAAAAAGAGACAAGTAGAGGCAGTCTCGGACTTATATCTGGCATTGATGTGATGCCTTCAGCCGTGAAATATTTAGAATAGTTGTGCGGACCCTAGTATAGCGCTAGCCAATCCCGCTCGCAGGGATCATGAGATTTCCGCCTTCCTCCTCAAAAAGTTCATTGATGGTTTGCCTGCGTCGAGTCAACACGTATTCAGAATCAGAGGTTCTCGCCAATATTGGTGGTTTGGTCATGCAATGGAAAGGCATGTTGAAGACTACAGAATATGCCCCGACATTACGGAATACGACAAACTTACCAGGATCAGCACCCTGCAGTTTTGATATTGGGGATATTGGGAAGATATCATAGGTATCACATAGCCGTCCTGCTAGGTTTAGCTTAAAATGATCTGTCTGATCTGAGGGTGGTATGACTTCTTGCGGGTATTCTTGACGTAGGAGTGCAGCATCAAGCAGAAGATGATAACCAGCATCGACGAAAATGAATTTTTGAAATCCATGAACTTTGGTATTTACAATTTTAGAAACTAAAATGCATGCTGGCGAAGAGAGAAACCGACCACTTTCGACTATTACCGTCGTATCTGTACCTAGTCGCTCTATCATAGAGTTTAACGCAGGGCAAATCATAGATCCCATCTCGCCAGGAGTAGGGATTGGGCTCCCGTAAAATACTGGAGTTCCGCCACCTATATCGAGTACTTTTACGTCTAGATCAGGGTACTCTCTTCTCATTCGGGTGATGAAGGCTTCCAACTTTTCAAGAGCATTGACAAAACAGATAGGATTTTCTATCTGTGAACCAAGGTGAAAATGGAATCCTTCGAAATCTAATACGCTAGACATTATCTTTTTCAACAAAGTACTGGCAGTATCAAGTGATGAACCAGAAAGCGTGACCCCAAACTTTCCTTGTCGGTACGATGCCTTCACCTCCGCGCGAACACCTACCTCAGGGTTTACTCTTATCATAACTGAGGGGGCGAGTCCAAGAGACTCAGACGCATTGATAAGATTAGTTAGTCCATTAAACGAACTTACCACGAGCCTATCGACACCCGCAGAGAGGACCTCTGCGAGCTCCTCCTCTTCTTCGGTGACGCTAGTGTAGATGATGTTTTCTGGTTTACCTGAACATTTTAGATAGAAGAAAAGTTCCCCAACGGAAGTAATATCGAATAATAAGTTCTCTTTAATGAAGGTTCGAACTACTATCGAGTTAAAATTCGCTTTCATCGAGTAAGTTATCCTAACCAACCCAGAGTAACCACGATATGAATCCTCTAACTCTCTAAGAGAACTAATCAAGGTCGGTTGGTCGATCAAATAGAAAGGGGTTCCGTACTTTGTGGCTAATTCGATCATATCGGCAACAGGGATCGAAGGCTTCGTCAGAGTTTGTTGTTCTAAGTAGTCGTTTACTGCCTCAACCATTTCTATGTAGACACGCTGTCGATATTTTTCACTTAAAAGTGTTATCCCACTACGTAAGTTGAGATAATTTCAATCTTTTCGGGGAAAATGAGAGAAAGTTTTACTTCTTTGCTACAATGATTTCGATGGTAGAAACGTTTCTAGCATCTTCACCCTCTCCAACGCGCTCAGTATCAATCCCGATTTTCGTGACTTCATAGTTGTTATTTCCAAGTCGTTTAACGATGACCTCTGCTACATCTACCGCCCTAGAGATGACCATACCTCTTGCCTTCAAGACGATATTGTCGCTTTGAGTCAATTGGATCAGAGCTGACGTTGCATAGGTCATGAGTGGTTTCTTCCCAATGAAAATATTATTCGGTGGTGCTCTAGCACCCTCTCTCCGTGGTGGTGTACTAGAAGCCTCTCTCGGTGGTGGTGTACTAGAAGCCTCTCTCGGTGGTGGTGTACTAGAAGCCTCCTTAGGAGGACTTGGATCCTCTTTTGCTGTATCTGTACTCGGTTTAGCAACCGCAGTTTCTGTATTTTCTGATGACATTTATTGCATTTCCTCAGTTAAGTTGACCTTGATTTGGCTATTTAAAGTTTAGTCGGGAGAATTTTGGATCGATTGAAAGTTTAGTCGATCACGACAGCCAGTCGACTGGGATATCTTCATACCTAGAATTAGGTAGCGTTCGTCTAATGGAGATGGGAAGAGCCTTTGCCTCGAGCTCAGCCATTGCCAAGGTGATCGGGTCTTTTATCTCAGGAT
>JAPUIC010000085.1 GCA_027297425.1 Nitrososphaerota archaeon
TCAAGCCTGCGTCCTTAGGTTGCAGTCGTTCAAGAAGGCATCGTTGATTGACCCTTTAGATTATGAATGATTTTAGGAAACAACCTCAAAAGGAACCCTATTACCTTCTCGATCAAAAATCCCTAAATCCTTCAAACTTTCATACGGATACGCTGCAATTGCCATAATGCCGCCAAAGGTGTTCTCAAGATCGGCCTCCGATGGTCTGAGTTCACCCGAAGGGTGGGAATGGACGATTCCGATGAAGGCGGTGTCTATGGGTAACATGAACGTGGGAAAACTTACAGCGTCCTCGGCGTGTTCTGACATTGGTGGTATTCCAAGTCCTGTAACACTTATCACACCCTTGGTTATTTTACCCTTTAGTAGGAGGATTCCTTCTTGTGGATGAAATGATTTTGAGTAGGCTAGGAGGCCTTCTACAACCGATGATTGGAACACTAATCTGGTAGCGGCTACCTTTTTTGCTCTTCCAAATAGAATCATAATAACTGCATCCCTATCGTAATGACGTACAAGCTTAATACGAGAACAAGACCAAAATCGCCCATCATATAATCCCCTTGCCCTATTAGATACGCTTATATTCATGCCTTAAGGATTTAACGAACTCGCTTTCGTCAGGTCGACATCGTTACTTTGTATATTATCATCATGGGAGGAGGTAGGGTTGGAAGCAGGGTCGCAAGATTACTAATCCAAGAGAAGCATGATATTGCTCTAATCGAGAAAGATCCCATTCGCGCTGAGAAATTGTCTGGTCAATTAGATGGGCTCATCGTTAACGGTGATGGAACTAATCGTAGAATCCTTCTAGAAGCTGGCATAGAGAAGGCAGACTTCTTTATCTCTGCGACCTCAGCCGACAAGGACAATATGCTTGCTTCTGAGATTGCAAAGAGATACAATGTGAAGAAGATCATATCTCGAGTGACAGATCCAGATAATCATGAGCTCTTCATAGATCTAGGGATTGTTGCAGTTAACGAAACTGCAACGACTGTTTCATCGATACGTAATGCTACTATCTCTGGTGAGCGGCTTCACCGGATGACTCAAATTTGCGATGACAGGGCAGAAATCGTGAGGACTGTGATTACAATTACCTCTAAGGTTATCGGTAAGAAGGTCAAAGATCTCAATCTCAATAAGAAGATATTCTGTATAGATAGAGAGAGCGAGGTAGTTCTTCCGGACGACAAGACTACATTTAAGGAGGGGGATGTTGTTTATGCAGTTGTGCTTCCTGAAGAGTCAAATAAGTTAGTCAGTTTATTACATGGAGAAGATAGTTGAGGGGGAACTTCTCTTCTGCCCTCGGGAACCTAGGGCTTCTCCTCCAGGCAAATGGAGTTATTCTTCTAATACCCATCCTAGCCTCGATCATCTGGGCTGAAACCAATTCTACTCTATTTCTCTCTTTAGCCGCAGTTACCTCACTATCGGCCGGCTTTATTCTGGCTAATACTTTCAAGAATAGACAACTCACCTTTGAATCTATATCGATTCTCATAGTCTTCACATACTTGGGATTAGGGTTAACCGGCACAATTCCATACTTAATGCCAGGAATATTCAATTCATCTGCTATTGATGTGTTTACCAATGGGTTCTTCGAAAGTATGGCAGGTTACACGACAGCAGGGCTCAGTCTTCTTGGTGATGTAGACTCTCTACCTAGGTCTATCCTGTTGTTCCGAAGCCTGGCGCAGTGGCTGGGTGGTGTAAGTATCATCTATCTTATGATTCTGTTCTTTACGACTCCAGGAACATGGACCAAGACTCAAAGTGACATAGTAGGGTTAAGCAGAGTTAAGCCAAGCGCCAGGGGCACATTTCTCGAAATTATTAAGATCTATCTGATCTTCACTCTCGTCTTTGCTCTTCTGCTTATGCTCGCAGGCGTATCCATCTTCAACTCTTTCAACCTGGCTTTTACTGGAATCTCAACAGCTGGATTTCTCCCGATAACAGACGTTGAATCTCTTTTGACCACTCCGGTATACATCATACTTTCAATATTGATGATAGTGGGAGCAACTAGTTTTACGATACATAGTAATTTGCTCGGCGGAAAATTAAAGGGATTTTACAAGTGGGAATGGGCCATAATGATCTTTATCATCCTGATAGCTACTATTATAGCAATAACCCTAGTCCCCTCAGAAAGTCCTAGATCTGTTGCTTTTCACATTATCAGTGCGTCTACTACGGCAGGTTTTTCGTTCTTAGAGATACCCGACCAACCTAATGCTTTCAAAATGTTGCTGATAACCCTGATGTTTATCGGAGGGACCTCCTTTTCTACAGCTGGCGGAATAAAGATATTTCGATTGATCGTCGCATTCAAAGGAATTTCATGGATGATGAAGAGGGCCTCTGCACCAGAAGATGCAGTGGTAGTGGTAAAGGTAGGAGGCAGGATGACGAAGGATAAAGACATCTTGATCGTGGTTCTCTCTATCTTCCTAACATTTCTTATTCTGGCCTTGACAACCTTCGCTTTCTTAATTTACGGATTCGAGTTTGGGGACTCTGTTTTCGAGATCGTTGCGGCGCTGAGTACTGGAGGTTTGTCTGCTGGATTGACTAGTCAGGACCTACCGATTGCACTGAGATGGTTGTTGACAGCTGTGATGATGCTAGGCAGAATGGAGATCATTCCGTTCCTGATCTTCATCAGGGCTATCCAGCACATAGATAAACGGTAGATTTAACGCGTGTAATATTTGATGGTATTAGGCCTTACTCTCAATCGAGAGTTCAGGGCTGCGTCCTAGAAGATACGCCCTAGAAACTTGTTCGAGACTCTCGGGCAAGGAGTTTATGGCGGAACTCGTCCAGACCGTGAGCCGTCCCGGATGACCACCAGGGGCTAAGAGTAGTATGTTTAGATCCTTACTTCTCACACAGTCAATCCCCTCGAAATTATTAACAGCTGTTAAAATCCCTTTATCGTCACCTACTACAATTAGGGGTCCTTTTGGCACCTTTTTGGTACGTCCCCTAAGTCTAGAGGTCCCGGAAGTTGAGCGGGTATTACGAGATACGCGCCTAAGATCGTTGTTTAATCCTAAAGCAGAGAAAATCTTTCGCAGGTCACGTGTCTTAATAATTGCCTCAAGGTCGTCAGATACTACGAGGGGAATAGACAAGACGCCATCTGTATCATGACCTCTGAGTCCAACTCTAGCCTTATCAGCTGTGAAGGCGATCGCTGAAGATGTTGCAAGCCTCCGTTCCTTAGAGGTGACGTTCTTCCTTGGAATGGCTTTGCTCTTCGGTGGGTGAGCTTGTCTTCCCTTCACAACGGATGCAATCCCAGCAGCCTGTCCACTCCGAGGATGTCGAGAGCCCTTCACCCTAGGAACTCTGGCTACTCCGTGCCCAGTAGGCGGGTTATATGTCCTAGCAGACGTTCTTTGACCAGCCATCGGATCTCTTCCCTGGGGTTGTTTCTTATGAGTCAACATGTAATCATGGACTCTCCGCACAAGATCCGCTCGACCTGTAACTTCAAATACCGAGGGAAGCTCTACTTCACCTACTCTCGATCCCTTAAGCGAATAAACATTTGTTTTCATTTTAATCATGCTTCATTAACGACGATATGGGAAAGTTCAGCCTACTTTGGACGGAATATATATCCTTTCCATCGGGATTACTAATGCACATCCGTGCATCAGTCTACGTCAGTATAGTCCCGGCATATCAAGCCTGCGTCAGCGATAAGTCAGCGGACTTTAGACTAGGTTGAATGCATTTATACAGATGGATACGCTTCGATACTTATGAGTGGCGCCCTTCGGGTGAGGGACATCATCAATAGGAAGATCACGAGATTGAAGGAGAGTGCCAGTGTGAAAGAGGCCGCAGACCTCATGCTCAAGAATAACATCGGATCGATTCTTGTCGAGAAAAAAGGGAAATCTATAGGCATAATAACCGAGAGAGATGTCGTCAAGAAGATCGTAGCAACGGGGCTACCTCCAACAAGCACTAAGCTGAGAGATGTAATGAGTTCACCGCTAATTGCGATCGATTGTAATGCCAGCATCGGTGAAGCTGTACAGCTTATGCTGAGGAGAAAGGTTCGGCGACTAATAGCCACTGATGGAGAGGATATCGTGGGTATCTTCACCGAAAGAGACATAGTGGGTAGCTTCTGGACATGTACGTGGTGCCATAAACGGATAAGGAGATCTTCTCTACTGGTACCAAAGGAAAAACCGGAGTTTTACATAACCTGTACCTGTGGAGCGCGGTATCATTCGCCATGTGCAAATCAGATCGTTCATTGCCATGAATGCTCATCATCTCTGATAGAGATGGACTACCCGGACCCAGAAGAGACCTTATCCGGATAAGGTAAAAAAGGCAGATCCACTTAGCCGACGTTAATCAGTCAAGCTACATAATGGCAGGTTCTATTTTCATAGGTATAGTGAGCCTCTGGCGGGACTAATACTTTAGAGTGCAAGTCCCTAGGTACTTTTGAAAGTCGCTAGCATCGGCCAACTTTATGATCTCCATAGTGGCCAATTAATTACAAGGAGGAGGGCGACAGTAGACCAAAGAATGAGGTTGATGATCAGCCATTTCTTGGAAACTTCTATTCTATGCTTAGTAACCGTTGATGCCGCGCTTGAAAGATCGTCTACTACTTCATTCATCCCGACTTCGGAGGGCTCGGACTTTTCCGCCGCATTCAGTGCGTTAGTGTATGATTTTGGATTCTTAGATTGATATTGGCCCTTCGCAGTCCTCAGAATCCTTCCCTTGCGATGAAGCGCATTCAGCTGAACTTGGTTAGTAGACGGTCTTCCTATTCCCGCCCGTACTAGACCCCTTGCCGAAAAAGTGTTCTGATAGTGTTCATCAAGGAATTCTTCTATCTCGTCTTGAGGCATTTTTCCTCTGCTCTGTAGA
>JAPUIC010000086.1 GCA_027297425.1 Nitrososphaerota archaeon
TTTTATTTTCGATGAGGGTACGCCGTTCATCTTTGCCGCCATAAGCAAATTCTCGTAACCGGTAAGTTCGGCAATAACTGAGAGAGTCTGAGGGACATATCCGCAAATCTTCCTCACCTTGTCTGGATCTCTGGCTACGTCGAGCCCCCAAATTCTGGCCGCTCCAGAAGATATCTTAGAAATCGTGATTAGACACCTCACAGTTGATGATTTCCCCGCTCCATTCGGGCCTAGAAGACCGAAAATCTCAGCTTCAGCTACGTTGAAAGATATGCCGTCTATCGCTTTGAGAGTTCCATAGCTCTTCTTCAGATCTTTAACTTCTATCGCTTGTATTGAAATGCTCCCCCCCTACGGCTTTTATTTTTTTAATCTTTATGGGATATCTTCTTTTCGGTCTTATGCTTACTTGAGATCATTCTTCCCAAAACTTTATTGGCAGTAGAAAAGTGGACTCGTAGGAGATGTCTCGTAGGGATCACGATAAGATAGAGAAGACATTAACGTCTTTTGTAGACCTCGAAAGAGAATTACAAGAGCTTCGTGACAATATACCAGCCATGGGAGAAAAGCTCTTAGAAACGGCTAGAGAAGAAAGCGAAAGGGCCAAGCGTGAATCCATAGCGGGAATAGAAAAGACTTCCAAGGCCAGAGTGGATAAGGCCCAAAAGAAGGCAGAAGAGGATTCGATCCGATTAATTGCTGATGGAAGTAAACAGAATAACAAGATGAGGACGAGGCTGGAGGCCAAAGTTCAAGAGGCTATAGATACCATTGTCGATTCAGTAGTAGAAGGTAGCTAAGCCATGACTTACAGCATGAAGTATATCTTTCCAATGGTAAAAGCCTTTGGACAGAAAGGAAAATCGCTACCCAGGAAGTTATTAGAGGATCTTACAGTTTCATCCTCGCTCGAAGACCTTGTCAATACGCTGAGAATGACTCATTATGATGCAGAGCTCTCTCAAGTTGCCAAGCCGTATAGTGCAGATAACATCGAATTAGCCCTTCGCGAGCACATGATAAGATATCACTATAACATAATGATTAGTACCGTGGATAGATTAGGCACGGATCTTATATTTGCATATTTTAGGTCTCACTTGTCAAAGAACCTGAAGATAGTACTAAGAGGTAAGGCTCGGGAATTATCGCAGGATAAAATGTTGGGGTTGATCAATCTGTTCTCCGAGGAGCTCATCGGTAGACGAAATATCGTTGTAGAAGCTATGGCTGCAAGGGACCTCTCAGAAGCGGTAGACCTGTTAAAGGATAGTGAATTTGGAGAAGAATGCGCCAGAGCTATGATAGATTATGAACAGAATAAGAACATAAACGTATTCGACGCTTATCTCGATAAGGCCTACTACCTTCAGATCGCAAAGGCTTTTTCAGCCCTTAGGAAGAGACGTAAGGCATGTCAAGGTATTGTGGTAAGGGAGTTGGACACTTATAACATTCTGGCAATACTTCGGGGGAAGTCTTGGGGATTGACACCGTCTATGATCGACGGATTAATAGTACATGTAGCACATGGACTTAGCTCAGACATTCTTGATGGACTAATTTCTGCAGAGAGTGTTTCTGACGGAATTTCACTTCTTAAGGGTACTTATTACTCAGATTCAGATAATGCGGCATCAGACGAGAAGGATGTGGTTCAAGGGATAGAAAGAAATTATGAAAAGATGGTCTACCGCGAGGCTTCAAAGCCGTTCCTAAGAAATGCGAAGAGTTTAGGAACCGTCCTAGGATCAGTGAAGCTGTTAGAGATGGAGGTCAGGAACCTTTCAAAGATTGCCTATGCGGTAGAAAATCGAACGCCTAAAGACCTTACGCTCTCCAGCCTGACCTTCCTAAACTAAACCTTCGGTTTAGTGCAACTTGATTTTTGCGTAAGGGCTCTCTTGAGCTATTGGCAAGAATTCGTCACCGGTTCCATCATAGAACTTCGTAAACCATTCATAAATATGCAGCCTAAGGGTTTGTATGAAGACAACGAGACCCTCAAATAGCAAGATCAAAAGGTGGAAGAGGAACATTAGTGGTAATGAGAGCGGAAGGAGTGGTACGAACATCTGATTGACCACGAGAACTAATGAAGCATGTACAACGAGCATTATACCAAGCCGAACATAACTTATGCTGTTAGATAGGACTTGTATTACTGCTTCGAACCCCTCCAAAGCACCATCCCCAATTAGGGCCGTGACACTATGGCCTTTGATTAATCCTAACGAAGCAGCCACTGTCTTGATTAACATCAATCCTATGAGGCTCCCTATCGCGAGAGTGACGATAATGCTCATGGGTATCTTAACCCCCAGATTCAAAGATACGTCCATTAGTGTATCGAAATTTATTCCGGACTGCACCAAGCCTACACCTAAGAGTACTGCGAAAATGAAAAACAGTGTTTTAGGTAAAGCTTCAAGCAAGAGAACTTCTTTCTCCCCTCTCCTTACCAAATTTACTATCCTGATGACATAGCCTAATAGTAGATGGAATAGTCCGATCACTATTGCTATCCCGAAAAGAGTCAATACCCCTTCAGGGAAGAATTTGAATGAGTGATGATCAACGAGCTCGAGAGCAGGTAAACCCAGCAAAGAGAACGAAAAAGAGAAACCAAACATCTCACCCACAAGCATCCCTACAATCATTGCAGAGAAGCCGGCGATCGCCAGGATAGTACCCCAATCCCTAATGTGTCTATAGTATAAGAAGAGTCCAAATAACATCAGTACTAGGCCTGCCCCTACATCAGCAAACATTATTCCATAAAAGATGGGGAAGATTAGGGTTATCAGAGGTGTTGGATCTATTTCGCCATAGCTTGGCTGTCCATGCATAAGAGTGACTTTCTCGAAGGATTTGACAATGCCTTTGTTAGTAGTTAGGGTCGGAATCTTAGAAGGGATAGCAACCTTGGGTATACTCGATACAACTGTCTTCTCAGAGTCATCGATCTTTTCTGGGCTCGGGTTCTCAGAATGTGAATCGTGATCCGGCGAATCTACGTAGGATGGCTCTTCGAAGACTATGACAGCCCGGTTTGATAGCCGTCTCTGGAAGTCAGCTTCAAGGTCTTGTGGTATGTAGCCAGACAATACTGCAAAACGCACCAGTTCCCCTACATTTCGAGTCCTCACCAGAGTGGATTGAGTCATGGATACAGCCTCGAAGAGTGCGATGAGCTCGTTCTCGTGCTTTTTCAGATTATCACGTTCCGTCTTCCTGATCTGTGAAAGTCTCGCCTCCAGAGTGGATATTTCGTCCTCAAGTTTTTGTACCGCGTCCTTTGTGTTAGTAGGTAATTCACCGGGTAGTTCAAACTGCCTAACCTCAAAGCTTTTCAAGACAATATCTATCTTATCTGAAGCATCTAGGCTTCCGATAATCAAGATAACCGATTCTTTCTGTGACACTATGGAATCAACGACAATTACAGATTGCTCTAAACTGGCTCTTACTTCTGGCACGTCTTTTGAAGGAATAACCGCAAAAATCGCGTGAGTTCTCTGGAAACCACGTAATTCTTTGAGGCTCACTGATAGATCTCGTAGGACGTCCACGCCCCCGAGAGTGGTCTTTTTTTCTGAGATTGACTTTTCTAGTGCCCGTCGCTCTTCTAAAACTGAGCCCATGAGCGTGATAATAGGTCCTGCCCTTTGCTCTAACTTGTCTAACAGATCCGGCCAGTCCGAAGCCTCAAACACAGATGGGCCAGGCCGCGGACCCTTCCTTAGTTGCTCTAGGACAGGAAGATCGATCGAAATCTCATATCCCTTAATGAGGCTATCAAGAGATACAGCTAGTTGTCCAGCCTGGTAAGAGAGACGGTCGATCTCTGGGTCACGATGCAGTGACTCAGATTGGATGATATGAAACAATCCAAATTCATATAACTCTCTCAAGATTTGAGATAAGTCCGTCCTTGAGACTACCATCGTCACCTGAGATGACTTTACTATACCCACAATCTACACCTAGGAGATGGCAATGGCGATTTTAGCAAGCAATTTAAGCATTATTCCTCACACAAATGTTATATTACGCTATTCTGACGCAATCAGGTCGGGAATTCCGCGTGAGAGTTATAGCAATAGGAGGACAGTCATTTGTAACGGGTTTTATGCTCTCCGGTGTAGAAGGATACGTTGCTGATAATCCTCCAGAAGCACTACAGAAGATAGGGGAATTTAGTCGGAGGGATGATGTTGGTTTAATGGTGTTAAGTGACGATATATCGGAACCGATTAGAGAGGAGCTTAATACTATCAGAATGAAGAAGCCGATTCCAGTGATTTATGAACTTCCTGGACCTAACAGTCAACGAGAACCAGTAGATTATAGACAGATGCTGAAGAAGGTTTTAGGAATCTGAGTGTGAATAAGAAGTGTTATGAGTAACATAAAAAAAGGGATAGAAAATGTTGTCGGTAAGGCAATAGAGAGTTCCTCAAAAGAGAATAGAGCCGACCTAAAGGCAAAATTTGAAGATTCTTTGAAGGTTTTACAAGAATCAGAAGCTATTACCGAGAGAGATGTAAAAAAAATTCAGGTTGAAACGACTCGCCAAGTCGATGCCCTCAAGAGGAAAGTTAGTGGGGCTGCTGGTCTGACAGTAAAAAACGCCACTCTCGCGCTCATCGAAGAGTACGTCTCTAAAGCTTTTGATGGTGCTACGCAGAAGTTACAGCAGGATTTTGTCCGGTCTAGGAGATATGATCGGTTCCTAAGCTATGTTATTGAGGAAGGGGCTGAAAAGGTTGCCAAGAATAATCTCATTCTATCCGCTAATTCAAAGGACCTAGAGAAAGCGCGAATGATTGTTAAAGACGTCGAGAAAAAACTTGGCATTAAGATCAAAGTTAACAAGCAAATGATTAATTGTATCGGTGGAATTCGGATCGGGGATAGCGAGCAAACAATGTTGTATGATAACACTATAGAAATGAGACTTAGTCGAGCGGATGCGAGTTTGAGAAAGGAGGTAGCAAATATCTACCTTAGAGGCGAGGAAAAAATTGGTAGTTGAAGGGAAGGGTAAGATATCAAGGATTAGTGGTCCGGTAATAAGATCTGAAGGAATGTCTGGCGCCCAGATGTATGAGAACGTTCAGGTGGGGGAAGAAAGGATCCTTGGTGAGGTTATCAGAGTTGAGGGAAATGACGCTATAATTCAAGTTTATGAGTCAACAAGTGGCCTTAAGCCCGGTGACCCAGTATTCCGAACTGGGCAACCCCTATCCGTCACACTAGGTCCTGGGATAGCAGGGGCGTTGTATGATGGCGTTCAGCGTCCGCTGGATAAGATCGCTGCTATTTCGGGAGCGTTCATTAAGAGAGGAATTCAAGTTCCGCCGATTCCCATAGATAAGAAATGGCCATTTATCCCATCTGTAAAGAAGGGCGATAAGATAAGTCCAGGAAGTATTGTTGGGAGTGTTCAAGAAACGCCACTAATAGACAATAAGATTATGGTTCATCCCGATGCTCGTGCAGGTAAAATTGATTGGATCATCAAGAAGGGTGAATATGAAATTGAGGAGCCTATCGCCAAAGTAGTTCATGACGACGGAACCTACGAGGTTAAAATGTATCAGCGCTGGCCGGTTAGGAGACCTCGGCCTTATAGTAAGCGGCTCGAAGCTACTACCCCGCTTCTTACTGGTCAAAGAGTACTCGATACGCTCTTTCCTATGGCCAAGGGAGGAGTTGGCGCTATACCTGGCGCGTTTGGGACGGGCAAGACAGTTACTTTGCACCAAATTGCCGCCTGGGCTAATGTGAAGGTGGTAGTTTATGTGGGATGTGGGGAGAGAGGAAATGAGATGACAGAAGTTCTGATTAAATTCCCTGAGCTAATTGATCCATCGTCAGGAAGACCACTTATGGAGAGAACCATTCTAGTAGCTAATACCAGTAACATGCCAGTTGCAGCACGAGAAGCCAGCATATACACAGGTGTCACCATAGCTGAATACTATCGAGATATGGGGTACGATGTAGTTTTGGTTGCCGATTCAACGAGTAGGTGGGCAGAGGCATTAAGGGAGATTAGTGGGAGACTTGAAGAAATGCCCGCTGAAGAAGGATATCCGTCATACTTAGCGTCTAGGATTGCGGAGTTTTATGAGAGGGCTGGTCAAGTTACCGCGTTGGGTTCTCCAGAACGTACCGGGTCGATATCACTTATAGGTGCTGTCTCGCCTAGTGGAGGAGACTTTACTGAACCAGTAACTACTCATACGATGCGTTTCATTAGAACTTTCTGGGCACTAGATGCTTCGCTAGCCTATTCCAGACACTATCCGGCTATAAACTGGATTTCGAGTTATTCTGGCTACACTGAGGAGGTAGAAAAGTGGTGGCGGCAAGAGGTCAACAAAGATTGGGCGGATATCAGACAACGAGCATATAGAATACTCCAAGATGAAGACGAGTTGAAGGAAATCGTTCGCCTATTAGGCCCGGAGGCCCTACCAGATTCTCAAAAACTGACTCTAGATCTGGCAAGGATGCTGCGTGAGGGATTTCTTCAACAAAGTGCCTTCGATAAGGTAGATGCTTATACCGGCCCTCACAAACAGTTTAATCTCCTCAAAGTGTTCATAGACTTTTACGATCTCGCACAAGAAGGTCTTAAGGCGGGAGTCTCATTAGTAGACATCAGGTCGATCAAACTTATCCCGAGGATCATGAGGGCAAAATACGACATCAAGGAGGAAGAGCAAGATAAGTTAGCTAAACTCGGAAGGAATGTTAGCGATGAGTTCAAGAAACTAAGTGGAGAAGTAGTGAATTAGATTGTCGAATAAGAAGGGTAGCTCAGGTGTAGAGTATTCAAGCATTAGTGAGATAAAGGGACCCCTTATCATCGTTCAAGGAGTCTCCGGGGTAGCATACGATGAGCTGGTTGAGGTAGAGAGTGATGGGGGAAAGAGGCTCGGTAGGGTCCTAGATGTTGGTCTGGGCATAGCGGTGGTGCAGGTATTTGAGGGTACGTCTGGTTTGGCTATATCCAGCACTAGAGCTCGTTTCCTTGGTAGGACTATGGAAATTCCAGTCTCGCAAGGAATGTTAGGACGGATTTTTGATGGGGTAGGGAAGCCTCGAGATGGGCTGCCGGAACCCATAGCAGAGGATTTTCGAGATATCAATGGAGCACCTATAAATCCTCAAATGAGAGACTATCCAACCGACTTTATTCAGACAGGTATTTCAACCATAGATGGGATGAATACTCTCGTTAGAGGCCAGAAACTCCCTATCTTTTCTGGAGCAGGGCTTCCTCATAATGCGTTGGCTGCTCAAATTGCTCGACAGGCTACCGTCCCAGGGAAGACAGGGGATTTCGCCGTTGTATTTGCCGCTATTGGTGTTCAGAATGACGAGGCACGGTTCTTTCAAAAGAATATCGAGGAGAGTGGGGCAATGAAGAGGAGTGCTCTTTTTCTTAACCTAGCGGATGATCCGGTATTCGAACGAATCATTACTCCAAGAGTTGCATTGACGTTCGCAGAATATCTAGCATTTGATCTGGATATGCACGTTCTCGTTATCATTACGGATATGACTAATTACGCTGAGGCATTGCGAGAAATAAGCGCTGCAAGGGAAGAGGTCCCAGGTAGAAGGGGCTATCCAGGTTATCTCTACACAGATTTCGCAAGCATCTATGAAAGAGCCGGGAGGATCAAGGGGAAGAAGGGAAGCATTACACAGATGCCTATTCTTTCGATGCCCAGTGACGATATTACACACCCGATTCCAGACCTTACCGGATACATCACCGAGGGTCAACTGTTTCTTAGTAGAGACCTGTACAGAAAGGGAATCTATCCACCTATCGGAGTCCTAATGAGCCTGAGTCGGCTGATGAAAGATGGGATAGGAGAGGGCACGACCCGTGGTGATCACCAAGAAGTGAGCAATCAGCTATATGCAACATATTCAAGGGCGGAGGAGCTAAGAGCCTTAGCATTCATTGTTGGAGAAGCAAGCCTTACTTCGAAAGACCGCAAGTACATTAATGCCGGAAGTGCTTTCGAGACACGCTTTCTCAAACAGCGTCCAGACGAGGATAGAGACATTGAACAGACCTTGTCTATTGCATGGGACATACTATCTGACCTGCCGGAGGATGAGCTGACTCGAATTAAAGAGAACTACATCAAGCAGCATTACAAAGGCAATAAACAGAAGGAAGGTAAGGAAAAATCATGAGTTTTGGGGGTAAAGCTGTACCTACAAAACTTGAGCTCATACGATTACGGAGAAGACTAGAGGTCTCTAGAAAGGTCCATAAGATATTGGAAGATAAGAGAGAAGTCCTTCTCCATAAACTTGACGAGCTCGTAGATGAGGCTAATCGAGCTCGCGATAAGGTCTGGAAG
>JAPUIC010000087.1 GCA_027297425.1 Nitrososphaerota archaeon
GGTTCATTATACTGATATTTATGATAAGGTATGGATTGGTGACCTTTCGAACTTTGATAAATGGGGATTGATTTCTGATGCCCTTGCGTTCACAATATCGGGTCGGATGAAGTTTCCGGATTATCTGGAGATCCTAAGTAGGTACTCCGGAGAGAAGGATTATCTCCCTGTGTTCGAGATTTCTGACCAACTCTCATTCCTAGATACCATAATTCCTTCAAAAGCAGCTCATATCTCCAAGGAATTTCACTCTTCCCAAATCAAGAAGTTAGAAGGGAGTAAGGATGAGAATAGCATCATGTTGCGAGGAATTATGATGGGTAGGCTCGCCATGGTGGATGATAGTTACGCGGACTCCTTGGGATCCAAGATGGAAGTGTATGACAGTATGCCAGCTGATGTCAAGAGCGCAGTCGCTATTGCATATGCTAGGGTGTCAGGAGACTTCGACGGCCTTCAAAAGAGATACTCGGAGAGTAAAGGTGATGAAGAGAGGTCGAGATTCTTAAGGGCTATCATGAGCATCAAAGACCCTGCCCTAATCGCTTCTGCTCTGGGTATGGCGTTCACGGAGAAAGTGAAACGGCAAGAAATCACTACTATGATAATGTCAGCCACTCGCAATCCAGAAGCTAGGGAGGTAGTTTGGGATTGGATTAAGGATAATATTATCGCTATAAGAAAGCTCCATGAAGGAACTGGTGGGATGTCAAGGCTCGCATTAGCCATCATACCGATTCTAGGGATTGGGCGGATTGCGGAAATAGAGAAATTCTTTTCGGAAAACAAATTTCCTGAGGCTGAGAAAGGTGTTGAGGCCGGAATGGAAAAACTAAAGATTTACGATCGTTTTGTGAATAGTCTCTGATGTCTAGAGCAACTTGAGGGTATCAAGCATTACCTAGGTTTTGGAGATTTCGCATAAAATACGTCAGAGGACCAAATCTAATCTCTGACCTAACCCCATCTCAACCGCTCGATCGTACGCGTGTTTTGCTATTACAGCGTCCTGCATAGCCAAGCCGGTAGAATCAAAGATGGTAATTTCATCTTCTGAGGTTCTACCTTGTACCTTTCCTAATACTACATTGGCTAGGTCGCTTTTCACGTCATCTCTATCTATGAAGCCATCTTTTAGAGGGATGTTTATCTCACCAGCGTGGGCGGCTTGTGCCATGTCATCTACAATAATAGTACCGTGCTTCAATATGTTAGGGTCTAATTCTTGCTTCCCGGGGGCGTCTGCTCCAACAGCACAGAGATGAGTCCCAGGTCTTACCCACTCCTCTCTAATGTGTGGTTTTCTAGAAGGGGTAAGCGTAATACAAATGTCTGAATTACGTACAACAGTCTCCGCCTCAGATTCGCCCGATATCGTCACCGTAGGGTAAAGAGTCTTAGACTCGCTCAGGAACGTGGTCAAGCGACTGTTATCGGGATCGAAAGCCCGTACTTCCTTAATCCCCGTCAATAATTCCAACATCGCCATTAGCTGAGTAGTTGCTTGAATTCCCGTTCCTATAATCCCTAAAATTTTCGAGTTTTCCCTAGCTAGATATTTCGCCGATATCGCGCTAGTTGCTCCAGTTCTCATTGCGGTTAACCAAGATCCGCCCATTATAGAGAGTGGAAAACCAGTTCGAGGATCGATTAGGATTAGCGTCCCCATAACGCTCGGCAGTCCTTCTAAACGATTTTCGGGATGGGAGTTTACAACTTTGACTGCAGAAACATCCATATCTTCCAAATATGAAGGCATGATTCTTAGATCACCCTTGGACTTATTGTAATAGAGGTAGGACTTTACGGGCATCTGAACCTTTCCTCGCCCTTTCGCTTCGAAGACCTGCTCGACAGCATCTATGACAGATCTCATCTCTAGTAAGGATCGGATGTCCTTCTCTGTAAGTATTGTAGTTTGCATTGAGGAACCTCCAGACATATTATCTGTAAAAAGTTAACGGGTTACTATACTAATCCTTTCGGTGAATTAAGAAGTAAAGATAATAACGGTCGTTAACTCAGATTCCTCGCCGGGATGGCAGAGTGGACTGGGAAGCCACATAGGAATGCGCGGTTCGAAAGAGCGTAAGCCTTGAGTTCCTTGTGTGAACGAGGGAGCCCGTGACCCTTCGGGGTCTCGGGGGTTCGAATCCCCCTCCCGGCACATCTAATCTCAACAAGTAGGTTTTTGATACTTAATTATTGATGATTAGTAATCATGATTCTACGAGAGATCGTAATACAAAACGAAGCTAAAATACAACTTGAATAGTGGTCGAGGGTGGTCTTGAACTCAATTCCAGTCTGCGTGATGGAGCCTACTTATCCGATAAACCTAGGGTATATTGCAAGGGTAATGAAGAATTTTGGTCTCTCAGAACTATTCATAATCAACCCGCAGGTTAAGCTATCTGACGCCTATCCTTTTGCTAGCCACGGTAGAGATCTGATCGATTCAGCTGTAATACTCAGAAACTTGAAGGAACTAGCTCAGAAGTTTGACATACTAGTGGGGACCACTGCCATCTTGGGAACGAGAAGTGGCAACATCGGTAGAGATTCGATTCCTGCTGAGGATCTATCAGCGAAACTACGGACGGTAAAGGGGAAAGCGTGTGTTCTACTAGGGAGGGATACCACAGGCTTAACCGCGCCAGAGTTGGAATTATGCGATCTAGTTGTCACGATCGGAGCTTATGAGGGTTATAGAACCCTAAATATATCCCACGCCTTGGCTATAATCCTCTACGAGTTATCTAAGACAAAGTATTCACGAAGTAGAGAGATCGCGTCTAGAAGTGAAAGAGAAAGAATAATGACTTACGTGTCAGAGTTGTGCGGACTGTTATCAATTCCTGTCCACAAGCAAAAAATAATTGTTAATAGTCTTCGAAAAATATTTGGTAGAGCAAATCCTACCCCAAGGGAAATAAACGTAATAAATTCTCTTTTCAGAAGGTCACTGACTATTATTCAAAAGTACCCTAAGGATGAGAATGAAAACCGTAAAGTTAGGTAACTAATTCCTGGCGGTAAAGAAAGTCTGGCTTAGTAATCTACAGATTCCTGTCGTCGCCTTCGAGTACTTTACCGAGGTGAGAGTATATAGCTAACTTCAGAACTTTTAACGGTAGAAGCGCGCACTTGATCCTTACGGGTCCGAGGTTCGGCGTGCCCATAGCTCCCAATAACTCCTCCTTGTTGAATTGTCGGGCATCTTCTATCTTCTTACCCTGTACCATCTCGGTTAGTATAGAAGCGGAGGCCATACTAATAGCGCACCCTTTTCCGTTAAATCTAATATCCGCGATCTTATCCGATTCTCCTAATTTTATCTGCATCTCCAACTCGTCTCCACACAGTGGATTCGTATCCATCGCCTTCATATCCGGATTCTCTAGCGTCCCGTAGTTACGCGGATTCTTATAATAATCTAAGATTATCTCTTTGTATAGATCCTCGCTCATAGCTTGAAGACTCCTTTAACTGCCTCAATACCGTGTATTAACATATCGATATCTTCATTGTTATTATAGACATAGAAGCTCGCACGCGTTGTCGCTGGCACGCCTAGTTTTTCCATTAGAGGCTGTGCACAGTGATGACCCGCACGAATACAGACGTTATGGGTATCCAAAATACTAGCTGTATCATGTGCGTGAACACCTTTTATGTTGAAGGATATCAATCCAGCCCGCTTATCTGGATCCTTTGGTCCATATACCGTAATCCCTGGAATTGATTGAACCATATCCAGTGCTCTAGAAGTAATTGCTCGTTCGTGTGCTCTAATCTGGTCAATTCCTAGACCATTGATGTAATCGATAGCCGCGCCGAGTCCTATCGCACCTGCTATATTCGGAGTTCCAGCTTCGAACTTCCACGGTAGATCATTCCATCTTGCACTATCCTTGTGTACTTCCTTTATCATGTCTCCACCATAAAGGAACGGCTCCATGCGATCGAGGATTTCTTCCCGTGCATATAGTATGCCTATGCCTGTCGGTCCGAGCATCTTATGACCCGAAAATGCCATGAAGTCACAATCAAGATCACGAACATCTGTAGTCATATGAGGAGTGGTTTGGGCTGAATCCAGGACCACTAACGCACCTTTGTCATGAGCACGTCTTATCATCTCTTTTGCAGGATTTATCGTCCCTAGGACGTTTGAAGCATGTGTAAACGCTAGGAGCTTAGAACGATTGTCAAGGGAACTATCGAGCTGGTCAAGGCTAAGGAATCCGTCGTCATCGACCTCTAGATACCGTAAGCTCGCACCTTTTTCTTTACAGAGCATCATCCAAGGAACAATGTTGCTATGATGTTCCATTTCAGTCAGTAGGACGTTATCTCCGGTCTGGATATTTGTTCGACCCCAAGTCTGAGAAATTAGATTTATGGCCTCAGTGGTACTCCTGACAAATATTATTTCTTTGGGACTCCTCGCATTAATGAATCGAGCCACCTTTTCTCTCGCTCTCTCATAGGCTTCTGTTGCTTCGACGCTAATTCGGTAGACTCCCCTGTGGACATTGGAATTATATTTCTGGTAGTACTCCATTTCAGCATCAATGACTTTAGATGGCCTCTGAGATGTTGCTGCACTATCGAGGTATACTAACGGCTTAGCTACAGCCTGTTGAAAGATAGGGAAATCCTGACGTATTATTTTAGGGTCCAGAGTTAGTGATCCCTTGATCATCCAC
Source organism: Nitrososphaerota archaeon (assembly GCA_027297425.1). Lineage (GTDB taxonomy): Archaea > Thermoproteota > Nitrososphaeria > Nitrososphaerales > JAPUIC01 > JAPUIC01. The sequence continues at coordinate 4,713 of JAPUIC010000087.1, forward strand.
CTTCGCCATCATTTTTTGTAACCCAACCATAACCCTTCTTCTCGACCTTTTCCGCAAGATCCTTGCCACCAGATTTTACAATAACGCCATCAACAAGGATATGGACAAAGTCCGGCTTTACGTAGTTAAGTATGCGCTGATAATGAGTTATCAAGAGAACCCCAAGGTTCGGACCAGATAATTTGTTTACAGAATCTGCTACGATCTTTAGAGCGTCTATATCGAGTCCTGAATCTGTTTCATCTAAGAGTGCTATTTTTGGACTTAAGGAGGCGAGTTGCAGGATTTCACATTTCTTCTTTTCACCACCCGAAAAACCTTCGTTGAGATACCTCTTTGCAAACGATTCTTCAAACTTTAGGAGTTTCATCTTCTCTTTTAGAATATTCCAGAATTCGAGGGCAGAGGTCATCGCTTTCTGATCTTTTGGATCTTTGGAGGCTCCGTTCTCTGACTTAAGCGCTGTATAAGCAGTTTTGAGAAAATTAAAGACAGTAACACCTTCTATTTCATATGGATACTGAAAAGCCAAGAACAAGCCTAACTTTGCCCGCTTATCTGGTGTAAGTGCAAGAACATCAGTACCATCAAAAGTAATAGTTCCTTTAGTAATCTTATACTTGGGATGACCCATTATACTGTAGGCCAGGGTACTCTTTCCAGACCCATTGGGACCCATTATAGCGTGGATCTCGCCCTGGTTAACGGTAAGGTTAAGCCCTTTGAGAATTTCGTTGGAGTCTACACTTACATGCAGATCCTTCATAACTAGTGTTGAGGGCAAGCTTTTGTCAATTGAAATATCCTATTATTATATTTAAGCATTATAACATATGTTATAACCTTAGAATTAACATTTTGCAAGCTTTTATAGCGCCCGAGAGGTAAATAATCTATCTTTCATGCCTCGCAATTTAGAGGATATCCTTGACCAAGTAGTCAATACACCGTTGGTGAAAGTACGTTCCTTAACATCGCCTGACTATAGCTTACTTGCTAAGCTAGAGTGGAAGAACCCATTTGATTCTATAAAAGCGAGGCCAGCGGTTTGGATGATAAGAGACGCCGTAGCGAAAGGAATGATTTCGGGTAAAGATAGCATCATAATCGAGCCTACTTCAGGGAATACGGGGATCGCCTTAGCTGGGATTGCCAAGACAGTAGGATTTCAATTAGAGATTGTCATCCCACAGAATGTTAGCCAAGAGACCAAAGACTTGCTTCGTTCATTAGGAGCAAAGCTCTTAGAGACCGATGACGATTTGTGTCCCCGAGTAGGGGTTGGCACGGATCAGTCGATTGCCTTGGCTGAATCAATGGTTAAGGGTCAATCTCAGAATTATTACATGCCCAACCAATATGATAATGATTCAAATTTTCTATCTCATTATGAGAGTACCGGACCAGAGATTTGGAGAGACACCAAAGGGGAAGTTACTCACTTTATCGCTGGAGTTGGAACTGGTGGAACTCTGACTGGAGTAGGAAAATATCTTAAGGAAAAGAACCCCCGTGTGAAAGTATTCGGCGTACAACCTGAGAAAAATCATCATTTGCAGGGACTTAGGAACCTTGATGAGTCAAGTAAGCCGGCTCTATTCTTGAGAAGGGAGGAACTCGTCGATGAATGGTTTACCATTAGTGATAAGGCTGCATTTGGCTGGGTTACAATAATGGCAGAAAAGGAGCACCTTCTAGTCGGTCCTTCTTCTGGAGCGATGATGGCTGCGAGTCAGGAGCTCTACGAGCGAGGAGAACGAGGAACGATTGTAGCCATTTTTGGGGATAGTGGCCGAAAATATAGGTCAGTCTACAGAAAATTCAACGTACTGTTGGATAACCAATTTGAAGATCTCCTTCGAGGGGTCTAGGATACTTGTATCATTGAATTGATTAACGTCGTAATAGCTTTATTGCCTTCTTAACTGCTTCAGTTGGGCTCTTCACGCCCAAGATCTTGGTGGTTCGTCTTTCGTCTAGATATTTCCCCGCAAGTTCATCGGCGATCCCCCCCGTGCCCTCAATCGCCAAGATAGGCTTCCCTTTGAGATATGCGGCAGCAGCCTCTATCATAGAGCCAGCTCCTCCACCAACTATTATCATCGCGTCGCATGCAAAGGCGGTCAGGAAATCTCTCATAATGCCCATACCTGTAGGAATGACAATATCGCAATATGGGTTTGCGGTTTTGGGATCATCTTGTGGAATAATTCCCACAACTAACCCACCTTCCTCCGCAGCTCCTTTACTAGCAGCTTCCATCACCCCTCCGAGACCACCGGTAACCAAGACTATATTCGCCTTGGCAATCTCTTTGCCTACAGAATAAGCGACATCATACGCATTTTTGTTACAGAGTTCTCTAGAGTATCCTATGACCAGAATCTGTGACTTCTTGCGCATTGTAGGTGTTATAGATATCTCAAGATACTTGTTCGTTCGGCCACATCATGGATCTGAGCTTCTTCCCAGTAATTTCTACCTGATGAGAATCGAGTTCCTCCAGGTACTTATCAAAGGCGCGCTGACCCTCCTTTTTGTAGGCTGCTACCCAGTCTTTTTCGAAAACTCCCGAACGTATGTTATCCAAGACTACTTTCATTTTTGGCTTGATCGAGTCATCCAATACAGCCCCGCCTACAGTGAGACCCCCATATCGAGCAGTTTCACTGCAACGCCGGTACATTCCCGCGATGCCAAACCTCTGCACAAGGTCAACGATCAATTTTAACTCATGCAAACATTCGAAGTAAGCAATCTCTGGTTGATATCCTCCTTCCACTAGGGTCTCAAAGGAATTCCTAATCAATCGATCAACCCCACCGCACAGGTCTACTTGTTCACCGAACCAATCCGTATCAACCTCTTCTTTGAAAGTGGTCTCGATCGCACCGACTTTGGTACATCCGATGGCTCTTGTCATACCGAGAATCCGAGACAACGCTTTGCCAGTGTAGTCCTGGTCAACTGCCACTAAAGCTGGAGTACCGAAGTTTTGTACGAAAACTTCGCGTAATCTTTGGCCGGGAGATTTAGGAGCTACCATCATAATATCTATCCATTCAGGCGGCTTGATCCAATTCCAGTTTATTGCTGCGCCATGAGAAAAAGTGAGAGCTTTACCCTTCTCTAGATTTGGAGCGATTTCATTTGCATATACATCACCCTGAACCATATCAGGTATCAAGATATGGATTATACTCGCTTCCCGGGTAGCGTCTGCGACTTCTCTGACCTTATGACCCGCTTTCGAAGCTGCTTCCCATCCCTTTCCTCCCTTCCTGAGCCCAACTATGACGTTAACTCCGGAATCTTTCATATTGGATGCCTGTGCTTTACCTTGACTTCCGTAACCGATTACCGCTACAACTTCTTCTTTCAGTGAATCCGCGGGTACGTCTTTATCATACCAAATTTTTACCATTACATTAATTCCCTTCCTCCTAGGACATTAATATTGTCTAATAAGCTTACTATGTGTAAATATCCCGTCTTGGGAAAAGGATATTATTGCCTCTCATATAGTGCCGAACTGTGCCGCGGTAGCTCAGCCTGGGAGAGAGAAACGCCTCTAGCATCCGGCTGAAGACCGGTGTGTCGTTGGTTCAAATCCGACCCGCGGCATATTTCTATTAATCACCAATCATTATGCACCCAATCCTCTTACAACGAATAATCGCCCATCTTTTTCCTCAGTAGATAGATAAAGAAAGGGCCACCAACTAAAGCAGTCAGTACGCCCACAGGAAATTCAGCTGGGCTATAGAGCACACGGGCCAAAGCATCAAACGCCACCAAGTAAATTCCACCCGCAAGAATCGAAACGGGCATCAGAACACGATGGTCTGGTCCCACCAGAATCCTCATTATATGAGGTATCATTAACCCGACAAAACCAATGATTCCTGCTAAAGCCACTGCTGA
>JAPUIC010000088.1 GCA_027297425.1 Nitrososphaerota archaeon
CATCCATACATCAGTTGCGAGATCGTGAGGGATTTGAAAGTTGTGAAGGCGGCGTTGATAGGCTGGACAGATGGGAAGCGAGATGGCGGAAAAAATAGATAATTCGAACCGTTTTTGTTGCTAGTTGGAATTTCGAAATCAGAAATAGGTATTTGAAATTTTAATTTCGCATATTCATCTAGTACTCGAGTACTCCGATAGAATAATAAACTAAATTAGTTATTGCGATATTATGGAATTAAGAGATTTTATTTCAAATCTCGAAGAAGATAAAGATCTGGTAAGAATAAAGGAGTCCCTTTCAACGAAACACGAGATCTCCGCCGTAATGGATATCATCGATAAAAGATCAGGCCAAGCCGTCATTTTTGAGAACGTAGAAGGTTATAGCAGTCCCGTAATAGGTAATCTACTCTCAAAGCATAGGAGAGCGGCTTTAGCGATGGGTGTTGATGAGAAAAACCTTGTTCAAGAATATATGAAGAGAGTGCAAACGAAAGTAAAACCAAGGGTAGTCTCTGATGGTCCGATTAAAGAAATAGTCATTAAAGATAAGATCAATATTATCAAAGAGATACCAGTACTTACTCACCATGAACGTGACATAGGGCCGTACTTTACCTCTGGGATAGTAATAGCAAAAGATCCAGAGACTGGAGTTAGAGGAATGGGTATTCATCGGATGCAAGTACGGAGCGCTGATGAAATCATCTTAAATTTGGCTAGGCCGCCAGTAGCAACATTCCTCAAGAAGGCTAAGGAGAATCAGAGAGAACTGGAAATAGCCGTGGTTATCGGTGTAGATCTTCTTACTTTCATTGCTTCAGTCTTCTTCTCCCCTAGCGGAGTTGATAAATTTGAGATCGCAGGTGCTCTGAAAAAGGGTCCAATAGATTTGGTTAAGTGTACTACTGTAGACCTTGAGGTACCTGCTCAGTCAGAATTTGTCTTGGAAGGTAAAATTGATCCAAGAAATATGGTTGAAGAGGGACCGTTTGGCGAATCTTGGGGAACATACTTCGAAACGAAAAATCCACTCTGTAAAGTTCAAGCGATTAACCACAGGCACGAACCAATCTATCATGCACTTACGTCATTTTCAGGAGAGGAGGTATTGTTGAGTGGTTTGGGCATGGTAGGTCATACCCTACCATCTTTAGAAGAAAAATTTCCCGACGTTGTTACTTTATGGATAGATCCTTTCAACAGATCTAGTTTGATTGTACAGATAAAGAAAAGTAATGAAGATACTCCCAAAAAGATCTTAGAATACCTACTCTCAAATATTATCTTTATCAACAGCGCCATTATAGTAGATGATGATATCGATCCTCTGGATCCATACGCAGTAGGATTTGCTCTATCTACTAGGTATAAACCTCAAAGTGGAACTATGATCATGGATGGACTAAAGGGATTCCACCTAATCCCATCTTCAGTAATGAAAGAAGGAACAGGTCTGGTCACATCAAAGTTGGGAATTGATGCAACAAAACCTCTTCATGACTCTGGAAAATATGATATGGTTAAGGTCCCCAGCTCAGCCGCGGATAAGGCTTCTAAACTTGTAACAAAATACTTGAAGTAGAGTTTCACTTTCATTTAGGTGAACTGCGGCGAATTCGAACCGTTTTTGTTGCTAGTTGAAGATTCAAAATAGAAGATTATGGGATAGAGGATACTGAATCCTCTATCTCTTTGTCAGGTTAGATTTTGCTGCTTTCCGAGTAAGCTAGGCGACCTTGGTCCTATAGGGATTATAGTTACCGTTACCTCTCCAGAATGGTCCGAACTTGACATCGTTCCAGTTCAAGACCTTCTTGTTGTAAGAAGCTGTTCGGGCTGTGTATAACGGGATAGACAATAGTGCATTGTCTACTACGTATGATGCCGCCTGCTGGTATAGGTTTGCTCTTTTAGCCTCACTTGGTTCTCTAGCGATCTGTCCTAGCAGACCAAAGTCCGGACGACCAGGCTTGCCTGGGAACCAGGTGCCGTGTAAGAAGGGAATTTCCATCGCTGATCTAATCCTACGGAACTTGGCTCTAAAGAAGAAGTCGAATAAGTCTATGGATTCCCTTCTGAAACCGATAGTGAATGGGTAGATCTGAAGAGTCGTCTGCTCATTGTCTGATGTGAGAGCAGACCATTCGGTACTTTGATAGACTTTGACTTTTGCATTGATCCCTGTCTTCTCTATCATCGGGCCAAGCGCAGTACCTACCAAGGTATTTTCTGGTCGATTGTCTGGACTTATTTCGAGATCGAAACCATCCTTGTAGCCTGACTCGGATAGGAGTTCTTTTGCCTTCCCAACATCTACAGGCTTCCATCCTCTGATGCCGTCGGTAAATCCTAACATCCAAGGTAGGAAGAGACCTCTTGCTACTGGGTTTCTATCATCGAATAACGCTCTTAGGCCACGAGCATCTATGACGTTATATATTGCCTGACGAACTCTCAAATCCTGCAGTGGTTTGTATAAGGTATTGAAGTATACTAAATGGACGTTGCTAGGACCAGATTCAAATACGTTTAGATTAGGGTTTCTTTGGAGCCGTGCAACCGAATTCATGTCGGTCTCTACAATTACATCTATATCTCCGGCTTCTAGAGCGGTTATCTGGGCTGCTGGTTCTTTGATGAATACAAAGACTACCTCGTCAAGATTCCCACTTGCGCCACCCCAGAGATCTTGCTTCTCAGCCTCTGGTAGGTTGTCAGCCCAATAGTCTCTGTTCCGTTCCATGACAATTCTTGTTCCGGGTACCCATTCCTTCATCTTGAACGGACCTGTTCCATCCTGATCCTCACCACCAAAGTTACCTCCTCTTCCTCCTATTCCTTTCTCCTCTACCCAGGCGGGGTTCCATAGGAACGGCCTTCCTGAATGAGTGAAACCTGTGAGGTTAGAGAGATTTGTCCTCGGGAAGACCATGTCAGCTGTGATATCATCTACTATCTCGGTAGTCATACCACCTCGACGAGTTGGGTAATAGAATGACCAGTTCGAATCATCATATACATGCTGAAAATCGAACGGCCCAGAGAGAGATTCTGAGGTAAGTTTAGCTCCGCTATGGAACCTTACATTTGGTCTTAACTTAATTCTAATTCTGGTCAAGTCACCAGGTGCTGATCCAGGAGCTGGACCGACTCCATTAGGTGGTTGTGCTAGTATATGTACATCGACCGCATCACCCCATGATAAGTGATCCCTGTTTTCGTAAACCAGCATCTCCTGAAAATTTGCTATCGTCCTATGAGGGCCTGAACCTCCTGGGGGGTAGGCTAGTGGAAATAGTGTGGGCATGTCCTCAAAGAGTGCTACTACGAGTTTCCTCGACTCTTGAGGTGCAGGAGAAGGATCTGGAGCCGGTGTGGGTGCTGGAGCACTAGGGGTACTCGGAGCACTTGGAGTAGAAGGTGTGGAAGGAGCTGTTGGTGTAGTAGGTGTAGATGGGGTTGTAGGTGTTGGTGCAGTCTGTTCAGGCTGTCCGCGGTTTGCGAAAGCTAGATAAGCTGCTGAGGAGCCTGCTACTACGACTACTGCTCCACCTATAACTGCCGTTCTTCTGCTAATCTGATGTTTCTTGAAATATGCCATCAAGGCATCTGCGTCATACTGACTCATAACGAGATAGAAGACGATATTGGCATATATACATTGTGTTTGATAAAAATTATAAGATTATTATGAATTCATTGTGTAGTATCTATCTAATCTACTATAAGTTTCAAACATGCACGATTCGTAGTAACGGGACTGATGGGATTCTAAGGTAGAAAATCATCTTGTAATGAGCTTATTTTGGCAAAGGCAGGATAGAATTAATGGGCCGTGACGAATTCAAACCGTCTTTGTTGTTAGTTGAAGATTCAGAACCAGAAACTTGAGCTTGAGACTTTTGCCCTTTAAGCT
>JAPUIC010000089.1 GCA_027297425.1 Nitrososphaerota archaeon
GTGCCCAAATAGACGGCTCATCCGAGTTATCTGCTGATGAGCCGGTTTTGATTATTGAGCCATCAGGGAGAACCATCTCAATTCCGATAATGTGATTGTACTGCCAGTCAAGTCGACTCCCACTCTTGTTAGTATTTCCGTAGACATAGTTCGAGAGAACACCTGCAGTAGAAGGAGCTCCAGGTATAGCAATGAACATCCCCCTCTTTTGCATTGCAAATGAAAGGACAGCCAGAGAGACGTTCGGCTCTACTGTCGCAGTATGAGTGTCTCCATTGATCTGTAAGACACGATCCATCCTTCTGAGGTCGATAAGTAACCCTCCGTGACCAGCAACACTGGTACTTGAGAGACTTAGCCCGGTGTTCCGAATGGTAATAATAAGATGGTTGGCTTTCGCGTATTTTACTATCTGAGATATCTCATCAGTAGTTTGAGGCAAGATGACTAGATCAGGGGGTTTGGGTTGACCGTAAAGCAGGTATGTCGAAATGTCTCTGCCGTATGACGCTAGAACCTCCTGTTCGTCCGATACCCAGCGGTCACCAACGATATCGGCCAGGGATTTCATGACGGAGCTCATCTTTCTTCAACAACTCTAAGGAGAAACTTACTCAGGTCATATACCTCGATACCGTTTCCATTAGCAGCCTTTTCCAAGGAGCCGAAACAGAGAGGATCGCAGGTGACGAGTGATTTGACGCCCAAGGAGGCAGCCTCCTCGAACCGATTTTCGCTAGTAAGAGCAGTCTCATCCGGGAAGGCTATAGATACGCCACCGCCAGCCCCGCAACAATAGGAGTTAGCACGGCTTCTAGGCATCTCTAACAGAGTAACGCCCGGTATACCCGATAGGACCTTTCTCGGTTCTTCATAAATTCCTAAGCGGCGACCCAGATAACATGGATCATGATAGGTTATCTTCTCCTGCAAGGGAGAAAAGGTGAGTGAACCATGATCAACGAGTCCTAAAATTGTCTGCGATATATGCTGTAACTCAAAGTTAAGATCGATACCGTGGCTCTTGGCTTGGGCAAAGGTGAATTGGCATTGAGGATCGACGAATACTACCCGTTTTACTCCTGAACTATTCAGCCGATCTATATTCTTCTTCAGCATTTCTAGGCCAACCTTCTCGGCACCTATGCTAAAGCCGGGTAAGCCGCAGCAGATCTCATCCTTATCGACAGAGATATCGAGCCCACCTCTCGTAAGTATTTCGAGAGAGTCTTTAGCTATCTCCTGACTCTTGTAAGAAGAGCAGCAACCAAAGTATAGTAGATTGTCAGAAGAAGATGAGGATAAAGATTCAACTTCAGGGAGAGATGATAAGCGTTCGGTTCTCGGCTGCCCATAGGGGTTCATATTTTCAATCATACTATCTACCATCTCGCGGTGAGGCTTCAACATCTTGTCCTCCTTAATGCACCGTTCTCTAAGAGCCATAATGATGCTCAATGGCTTTAGTCTAGAACCCGGTTCACAGAACTCTTCGCAGAAGCCGCAGGTAGTACACCGGTGGAGAATGTCCAGTACTTTGTCGGTTATCTTGAGGTTGCCCTCAACAACAGCACGAGATATCTCTAAGAGCCCACTAGCAAAGTAGGAATCATATTTGTTGTTCTGGCCTGGCGGGCATTGACCCCAAAAGCGCTCATCAGCCATAGCCATCGGTTGGACGTGTCTGCAGAATCCGCACTTGTTACATCTGAGGGCCATTTCATAATAGTCCTCTAGTTTGTCCTTCTTCACCTCGGAGAGATTGGAGGTCATGACAAATCAGATGCCCAGTCTGCCCCTGCAGAGCAGATTATTAGGATCCAGATCTTGTTTAAACTGTTTTAGAAGCTTATGGTAAGGTTTGTTGCGCGCATAAACCATTTCTGACAGGAAGCCAAATGGCCTACTGAAGAAGGCACCGTGCTCAATCAGTTCGGGTACAATCTTTTTTAGCTCATCAGGAATGCTTTGCTTTCTTCCTTCCGATCTAGAATGGAAGGCAAAATTGCAGTGAGACCTGCCAGCGTCGACGGGCAGAACGAAGGAAGAGAAGTTGTCAAGATGCGAAACTAACTGGATTAGGTCTGGAATCTTCTTATCTTCTGCAATAAATGAGATTGAAAATCTTCCTCCTTGATAGGTTCTAGCTCTGGACATCCAGGTCGGGCTTTGTATCTCCTTCAGGATCTTCGCAGCCGAGTTTTTCTGACCCTCTATTTCGTCGAGCACCTTCACTCCTAACTTACGAGCCTCTTGTAATAGATCACGTTTCTGGTACGCTACCTCTTCTTCGTATCCTCTCATTACCAGGATGAGAAGCCAATTAGGATAACTTGTGGTTTTGATCTTGTCTGCTTTATCCGACAGGATCAGACCCAATTCTAGCGGTGTGACAGCCAGGATCTCTTCTCCAATCCTCAGACGCTTTAAGGCTGCTAGGAATTTGCTAAGGGACAAGAAGTCGTCGAATTTGAAGAAACGTACAATGTTGGATTCATGTGCCGTCTTTAATTTGATGTAGCCCCTGACAGGCAGACCCAAGGTCATCTGACTTCCATACCACATCCGTCCCAAGAGGGTAAAGGGTGGACCGATTGGAGAGTATGGTTTACCCGAATTTGGTAGTGCGCCAGCTCCTGTTTTGACCAACTTTCCATTAGGCAGTAGCACATTCATCGTTAGTACGGGTTCAGTTCCATATCTCGGCCATGAGTAAAGGGGAGAAAGTTCAGTATAAGTCCATAAAACTGAGGAAGATTTAGGTACCTCAACCGAGGTGAGTACCCTGAGCCCTTTCTTACCGACAGCGTTTTGGAGTGATTCGAAGGTTACTCCAGGTTCGATAGAAGCAACTCGGCTATCTTCATCCACGTCTACTATACGGTCTAGATTGCTGACATCTACTATCATTGAGAACTCGGAATCCACTTCTTGGAATATGTATTCAAATCCGGGAGCGTATGGGATGAAAGGAATTCGTTCCCTTTGGTTCTCGGATAATATCTCCATGAGTTCCTCGAGACTACTAGGTTTCGATACCGAAACCGTACCTTCTACAGTTGTAGTGAAATAATTACTTAGTCTCTCTTTTGAGACTTCGATATCTAGTCGTTGAGAAAGAGCTAGCGATGCGTCAAGGTTAGTCATTGATCTACACTACGACTAGTCAATATTGATCAGCGATAGATTAACGGGGAGATAACTCCAGGATTCATTATCCCTACCTCATCTAGCGCGTGTCTGAACTTTTCAGCGAGCTCTAGATATTCAGGAGAGATCCCGAATTCACCTGGCCGTGTATTAGCCCTACTTTGATCTGGTGAAACTCCAATATCGGCTAGTGCCTTGATCAACTTCGGAACATATCTCTTGTATGCCTTTATCGCCTTCGGATCAGTAGGATGTGCAGCAATACCACCTTCAATAATAGCAAAGTGCCCGCCTTGATCCGGATACGCAATCATAGATCGGTTGAACTCCCAATTACCCCAATCGACGTCTCCGAACGCCTCATCCTCTGAGGCGAGGTTGGTCATTGCCTTGAAGCAGGGAATAATCTTATCCATCGAACTCGGCCCCAAGAAAGAGGGTCCGGCACCTGGAGAAGCCCAATACTTGAAGGCGAATTCTGAGTAAAGACTTGCAGACATGGCCATATGAGTATCTACGAACATCTGGTAGAAAGGTAGACGATCAGTAATTATCCTCCCATTATTTTTATCTGTCAGTTCTCTAACGACCTTCTCCTCAAAAGCTACTCGTCTCTTGCTCCCCTGAATGGTAAGAGCCAATATGAACTCTGGATGGATTCTACTCTGTCGCCACGCGCATTCGGCAGTATCAGCACTGTATGAGTTATACTTGAACCCCCCATACAGGCTTGATCCAGTACATATTTCACGGTGCACCATCTCTACAAAGGCTGGAGTTGCATCTTCTACATGTTCAAATGCTGCCCATATTGGAAGACATATGTCATCCAGAGGGTGAGCTTTGATCGTTATACCAGTTACAATACCATGAAGACCTAGCGCATAGCGTGGCAAAAGAGTAAGATCAGGACCAGGCCCACGAGGCCAAGAACGATCCCCGCTAAAGGCGTCTGCCCAAGAGCCGGTTCTAAGAAGAGAGCCATCAGGTAGTACCATCTCGACAGAAACTATGTGGGAATACTGGAACCCAAACCTCAAACTAGCTTTATTCGTATTACCATGAGTATAGTTTGAGCCAACAGTTACTGTCGAAGGTGCACCAGGAACGGGGATGAAGAATCCTTTTCGTTGCAGCTCAGTAGACATGCGTGCGATCGTTACGTGTGGTTGAAGGGTAGCAGTAACCGCCTCTTCGTCTATCTCTAGGATGTTATTCATTCTCCTAAGATCCATAATTATTCCACCCTTTCGCGGGATATGAGCAGAAGCGACATTGATTCCCGAGCCTAGTGGGATCAAAGGTGTCTTGAACTGGCGGGCTACCGCAACTATGTTCTGAACCTCGGATGTAGTGCTCGGTAGTACGACACAGTCAGGGCTTCGATATTTACCAAACTTGAGGTAAGTTGCTAGATCTCTAGAATACGCTATACAAACTTCGGGATCGTCGGTCGCAAACTCTGAGCCGACTATGTCTTTCAGGCGCTCCAGAACTGCGGGTTCGATCATACCATTCACTTCTTGGTCTTCTTTAGACCTTCAGAGAGATATTCTGCAATGTCGTAAATCTCCATGCCGTTATCCTTGCTAGCGTCCTCAAGACTAATCTGGCAAGAGGGACATGCTGTAACGATCTTGCTAAGCCCGGCGTGTTTTGCCTCATCAATACGTGTAGATGATGCATGTTCCGTCACTTCTGGGAATTGGAACTTTACGCCACCAGCAGCTCCGCAGCAGAAAGATTCCCGCCTGCTCCGGTACATCTCTTTGAGAGTAACCCCCTTTACGGATTTTATTAGATCACGCGGCTGTTCGTATACTTCAAAGTAACGACTAAGATAGCAGGGATCTTGGTAAGTAACTGTCTCATTGGTTCCACGGTCAAATTTCAACTTGCCTTTGGCTAAGTATGGTGCAAGGAACTCTGTAAGATGTAGTACTTTGAAACCCAATTCTATACCATAATCCTTGCTATCCCTGAAGGCTTTGTAGCACCAAGCGTCAGAAAAGATGACAGTCTCAGCACCAGTATCTCTGATCTGTTCGATGTTGTGTTTTAAGGTCTTAACTCCATCGTCGGTCTGACCCGTGTCAAACAGGGGCATTCCACAACACCAGCCATCAGGTAGTATCCCGAATTCGACGCCGAGGCTCTTGAGTAATTTTGACGTTGACTTTGCGATGCTGGGTTTCAAGGACTCGGTCGTACATCCTGCAAAGTAGATTATCTTAGATCGTGACTTTACATCCGCTAATCCTTTCGCCCAATTATTCCTATCAGCGTGGTCGGATTCGTACAGATTATGATGTTTACTTACGGATTTGGCTAGTTGCTGGTGGCCTGGAAGGATCTGGCCCTCTTTAACCGCAGTCCTTCGAGCTTCGAGGATTACATCTGTTGGGTAGACTCGCTCCACTTGTCCGCAAGATTCGTCACAGGCACCGCACATAGTACAGGTATAGAGGATGTGGTTTAGTCGATCCGTCCACTTTAGATGTCCTTCAATTATTCCTCGTACTACTTCCATCCTTCCGGAGGCATAATACGATTCAAACTGGTACTTCTCTCCGGATGGACATTGACCAGTGAACTTATCATGCTGAATTCTGGATGGCCATACATACTTGCAGTAGCCGCATTTGTAACAGCTTAGCGTCATGTCATAGTAGTCTTCGAGTGATTCCCGGTTAGCTGGAAATGCGTACTTTTTTCTTTGAGCCATGATAAAATCTCACATACCAAGCTTGCCGGGGTTCATGATCCCGTTAGGATCGACCGTCTTCTTGAAAAGTTGGATAATTCTATGATAAGCTGGAGATCGATCATACACAAATCGCGCAATATCTCCATAGGGACGGTAGAAAAAGGCTCCTGATGAGATTAACTTCTTGGCACAAGCATAGTATAGTTCCTTTCCTCGTCGCACCTGCTCTTTATCTGCTGGATTGCGGGAGAAGCTGTACTGGAAAAAGACTCTGGAAACCTCTCCGGGTACAATCATAGTACCTATATCACTCACATCATATGAATGTGATTTAGCCAAGTCATTTACAATAGTTTGGAAGATAGGTAGCTTTCGTATCGGTGCGATAAACGGCAAGGTAGACCTAGCGCCCTTATATTGAGAGGTATGAGTCCATCCACGAGGATCCTCAATCTCCTTCAAGATAATTTTACCAGCATCGCCAGCACCTTTTGGAGAATCTTCTGCCTTCACTCCCTGTTTTTTACAAATGTCGTTCAAGTCCTCGGCCTGGAACCTAAACTCCGCATCGTCACCCCTTACCACAATCACGATAGACCAGTTCGGTAAGGAACTTCTCATCGCTTTCACTTGACTAGACTGTTTGGATAGGAGAAGGGCTAGCTCCATCTTATTCAGGAGGAAGAGCTCCTCACCTAGTCGAAGAGTCTTTATTCTTCGTATGAGATTGGGAGCCTTGTCAAATTTATCTAGACTAATGAATTTAGCTTCGTTCCGATCATGAATATTTTTCAGCTTTACTGCGCCACGAGTCACAACTCCCAGCGTCCCCTGAGAACCAAACCAGATTTTGCCTAGATAACTGAAAGGTACGTGAACGGGGTCGTATGGTTTCTCCACGACTGGGTACGCTGCAGCACCTGTTCTCAAGAGCTTGCCAGACGGTAAAACTACATGCATGGTTAGTATGTTCTCATCACCGTACTTAGCCCACGAATAGGTTGGCACGTATTCAAGATACGTAGCCAAAACTGAAGCAGAAGATGGCTGTTCGATTGGAGTTAGTACGCGTAGTCCTTTCTTTCGGGCTGCGCTCTGTAGATCATGGAATGTTACCCCTGGTTCGATAACTGCATTTCTGCTTATAGTATCGATCTCGATTATCTTAGTCATCTCTGATAAGTCGAGGACCATCCCGGGTACGCTCTGGATCGCTGCCCCCTGATTATTTTTGCCAGTAGAATAAGGGGTAACGGGAAGTCCAGAACTGTCTGCAATCCTAATTATGTTCTGAACTTCTTCCTCTGAGGAGGCTTTAACAGCCATAAGAGGTGACCGCGAAGGAACGAAACTTTGATCAGATGAGTATTGTTTCAGGGATTTCTTATCCGTTAAGAGACTGGAGGAGCCTACGACTTCGCGGATCTGATCGCCTGCGGATTCAAGAGATGTAATCAAAGATACCACCTAAGCATATTCCCAAAGTTTAGGCTCGAATTCCAGCAGCTCCTGAGAAGTTGCCAGTACCTCAAGAATGGTTAACCAATCAGACATCGATATGCCAGATTCGTTTTTGACTGTAACACGTTTATCGCTTAATGCCCAGATAATCTTATGCTTACCCTGAACCGTTTCCCGCCAGAGATCGTTCGGCATCTTCACACTTAAGAACGGTTTTTTAGCACTCCTCTTGCTAATTCCGAACTTTCCCTTCCTGAGGCGTATTGTACAGATGAATCCACCCGGAGTTAAAGCCAGTTCAATTAAATCCCGTCCATCGACTTTTGGAGCACTGTAACCCTTCGCGTTAGCCCACCCTGTTGGGTCGTATGCAGGAGTGGGCCGAGAATATGGGCCAGGCCCAGGAGTTGGAGAAGGTCCTCCAAAAAAGCCTTTGAAAGGAACGATCCTGCCCTTTAGCTCGTGATCATCGTTCAGAAAGTTTTCCCAAGATTGTAGGAATTTATCACGATTAGTCACAGGCACGTTGGTTCTGCTGGCAAGTGATTTAATAAGCGTTTTCCGTGCTTAATTTTGCTTGCTATCATTCAAATGTAAAAGGTTAGACTAGAGCGCAGTTTTTCTCACTTATCACGCATTTGTACCGGTAAATCGGTAATTAGAGAATGAGATGGTCGAGTCCTACCTACATCTTTTCCTCAAGAAACGGGCGATCGACTGCCTCAGTCAAGCAGGATATGCCACATATCTTGAGCCGGCTTGGTCACCGGTTCCTTACGTCCAATGGCAGAATTATCGTCCTGATGTCCTTGGAGTAAAGACGGCTCAGGACGTTAGTGAATATGCGTTTGTGGAGTGCGAGACCAGACCTCGACTGGAAAGAATCTCAAAGAAGAAAACCTCGACGATAAGCTATCAGACCAAGCTGACAGGTACATCCAATATTCGGTTAATACTGGTAATTCCCGCTGGAACCCTACGAAATCTCAGCATGAAGGTGAGAAGACAATGGGAAATATGGATAATTGATCGTATCTCTGGAACGATAAACAAGATTGACCGAATGAACAACTAAGTGCAGAGTGCACACTGACAACGCATGCTGATTAGTAGTAGATGGGTCGGAAAAGTTTAGGATGGTCTTTGCCAGCCAGCACTAGCTTTGGCATAGTCATCTATGGCCTGTTCACCGGCACGTTTCATGACCCTATCCCTTGTAGAGTCGTCTACTTCTGCAACCGAGTGCATTCGCTCCGAGAAACTCAATCTAACACTCTGGCCAGACTTTCTTGCATTCTCAATTTTCAAGACATCATCTAGCACCGAACGCATCTCATCCATATCAGTCCAATCAGCTCGGTACATTATCACGCCCTGCTTGTTTATCACGTAGATCATGTTCGGTAGCATGCCATATTTCTGATGGATTTCGCCCTCAAGGCTATCTACTATTATCGGGACCTGTAGACCTTCCTCCTCCTTAAAACGAGCTGCATGCTTTAACTTCTGATCGTAACTTTGGTGATAAGTTACCTTCTCCCCAGGATGAGCCTCTCTTGTGTAAACAACGTAAAATTGAAAGCCCTTGTCTTTGTATTCTGGATATAAATTGTTCAGACTCACCTTTGAAGCTGCGGAATTAAAGACGGCAGGCGGACAAGTCATACTTCCGAATTCAAGTACCACATTCTGGTTGCCAATGTGAGAAGATAGTTTGACATCTCCCCCGTCTAACAATTTTGCTGTGAAATCAGGCGCCCGTGTCCCAACTTTCAGAATGGTTTTGAATGCCGGGAAGGAGTAGGAACGTCCTACGAATTTATCATAGTTGTACCCTAGTTTGTCCTGTTCTGTCGGCTCAGTTAGACCTTCGCTCATGTTGGATCTATACCAGGTCTTCTTAAAAAAGGCTTTTTGATAGTATTTCGTAAGATAGGATCTTAATACCGATGGTTTACGATGAACCCTGACCCTGCTGTGAGCTCTGTTGACGTCTGGCCATAGTTGCCCGACCTTTATCTCCAAATTTAGTCAAAGATTCAGTCACGCCTTGCCACGTAGCTATGGGGTGTACCTCCCAGTTTATCGAAGTAGAACCTGGACACATAAGAATTATCGAAGTAACTTCATCAAAACTATCGACATCAAGGACCATATAGCCTCCCCACTCAACTCCAAAAGCGCCCGAAATTTTGACTTTACCCTCCGCCTCTAGGTTCTTGAGGTATTCAATAGTTCTAATTCCAGTCTCTGCCATAGTTGCCCAGCTTTCAACGGGTAACGAGAATTCCTTGCCCCTAGCTATTACTAGATACTGCATGTCACTGGTAAAAGAGACTCGAGTTATAATTCTTACTGGAACCATTTCGCGATGAGTTCGTCATATCGACCCGATCTCATCAGTTCCGTTATGACCTCATTTATCGTCGGTAATAGATTCTGAGGATCCCCTTTTTGAACAACCAGACCATACTGTTCATCAGTTATGAGCCGTCCTGCTACGCGGAGGTTCGCTATATCCTGCTTGGCAAAACCCTCTGCTGCTGGTTCGTCAAGAATTGCCACATCTGCTTCCCCCTCAAGTAATAGCTTGATGATGAGATCAAGGTCTGAAACCTGTATGATCTCGTCTGTTGCAAGGCGTCTATTCGGGTCAGTGATGATACCGGGTAGATTAGATTCCACCCAGGACTGACTAGTAGTCCCGATCTGAATGATGATCTTCACCCCTTCGAGATGTTCGGCTTCACATACACTTGAGGGACAGCTAAAGAGACTGTCTCTTCGCACCAGAATTCCTTGATTCGCATCATAATATGGAATAGAAAAGTCGACGTACTCTGTTCGCTCGGAATTTATTGACATGCCTGCTGCGATCATATCCACGCCTCCAGATCCGAGGGTTGGAATTAGGGCATCAAATCCTATTACCGGACCAGACAAGTCTCTGATCTCCAAATCTAGGCCTAGAGCGTTCGCGACTTCCCGCGCCAAATCAATATCGAAGCCTACTACTTCCCCTGCCTCATTTTTGAATTCGAAAGGCGGAAAGGGAGTACTAGTACCGACGACTAGTGTATCCTCAGGTGAACCGAGTGATGATTTAGTATAAAATCCAGCAGAGAATGCAATAACCACTGCAATAATAACGCTGATCACGAAGAGTGTTTGAGGGACACTTTTCATGCACATCCGTATCTAGATCTTATATTAAAGAGTAAGGGGCCTATCTTCGATATAATTTAGATCAAAGTGGATTTGCCTAGAGCATACGCTAGGGTTCCTAAGCTCCTATGAACGACCTGTACTTCCCTTAAGCTTCTGGAAGCTCGCTTAGCGCGAGCATAAAGTTTGAGTTTAGATATAGTTCGTCTTTGATTTGTAGCTCATGAGTTTGCCTATAGTTCATTATGGCTTCAATGGTGTCATTGATTTTCATTGTTAGTATGTATTTGATAATCTGCTTAATAAACGTGTTTATTTACTGAAAAGTAGCGGAATAGTGAAAAATTCACATAGTAGAGTGCGGTATCCGTCCTCGACGGAAATATGCTTTTAGCATCTATATTGGCAGTATCCTGCCTTGCTCCCATTTTTTAAGTCGGACGACGTAAGCCTTGAACTCTTCCTCTAACGCTTCATCGCTTCTCTGAGTATGGGACTTGGAATGTTGTGATACCTCTTCTTCCGGAAGCATACTCAAATTACCTGTCTTGGAAGCCTCCAGTTGAATTCTTGCAGCCCTT
>JAPUIC010000009.1 GCA_027297425.1 Nitrososphaerota archaeon
GTCCTGATTCCTTTTCGCTCCGTCCCTGCTCCATCTTGTAGAAACTCCTCACATGTGTAATAAATCTAGAGAGAAACGAGTATCAAACTAGATAAAGCCTCTTAGCTCGATCGTCTTTACAACCCTACTAACTCCCAAGATGTAAGCAGATTCCCTCATTGAAATATTCTCTTTCTGAGCCCGCTCATAGACGCTACGTGTGGCCTTGATCATGGCCTTAGATAACTCGGCATTTACACGATCTTCCTCCCATCGGAACTGTTGAATATTCTGGGCCCATTCAAAATAAGAGACTACTACACCACCGGCATTGACTAAAATATCTGGGAGAATAATCACATCCTTCTTCTGAAGTACATCATCAGCGACTGGTGTAATAGGATGGTTAGCCCCCTCAACAATGATACCGGCCTTGATCCGATCTGCATTTTCGTGGTGGATAACAGAATCGATGGAGGCAGGGATCAAGATATCGCAGTCGAGCTCCAAGAGTTGCTCGTTCGAGATATTTTCGCTTTCCGGGAAATCCGCTATGGAACCATTTGTCCGTTTATGATTTGCTAAAGCCTCACCGTCTAAACCCCCGCGGAGTAAAACGCCACCCTTGCTATCGCTTACAGCAATTATTTTACAACCAAGGCTACCTACAAGTTTTGCAATCCATGACCCCACGTTGCCCATTCCCTGGATGGCTACAGTATTTCCCTGAAGAGATCGTTGGGCTAGACGCGCCCACTCACCAAGTGAGAAGACTGCACCTCTTCCCGTCGCTGCATCTCTTCCGTATGAGCCTCCGAGTTCTATCGGTTTACCTGTAACTATAGCAGGATTGTAACCAAATCGCTGTCCGTACTCATCCATGATCCAGGCCATAGTTCGAGCATTCGTTCCCATATCTGGCGCAACAATATCCCTGGTCGGGCCGATCAAGTGCGAGATGAGGTCAGTGTAACGGCGGGTTAACCTGTTTAATTCATCCTGACTTAACTCTGAGGGGTTACATTGAACTCCACCTTTAGCACCTCCAAAAGGTATGTCGACAACTGCAGTCTTCCAAGTCATCAGCGAAGCTAATGCCCTAATCTCGTCCAAGTTGGCATTGGGGTGGTATCTTACACCCCCCTTATACGGTCCTCTCGCGCCACTATGTTGAACGCGATAGCCGGTGAAGATCTTAACGTCGCCATTATCCATCCGCATGGGAACTTCTACGGTAAGCTCACGCCACGAATGGGATAATAGTTCTTGTATCTCCTTGGGGATATTGAGATGTTTGGCTGCACGTCCAAAGAACCACATGACTGACTCGAAGGCTGACATGTCGTTTCGAAGTTCCATTAACTAAACCACGCTGCGAGTGATAGATACCAATTATTTCAATGGATCGTCGCGGATCTCAAAACGAGAGAGTTAACTTTCGAATCTATCTCAACCTCATCTTTATGGCAGTTACGAGAAATATTGTTGAGAATCCGATGAGGAGTGCCGCAACGGTCAGGAATCCAGTCTGAAACCCATAAACTTCAATAAGGCCACCCATAGCAATTGAGCCTACTGCCTGCCCCGCATATAGACTCGATATATTGAGACCGAAGGTTGCCCCTCTGGACTTCTGACCGGTCCTCTCCATTAATATGACCGCTCCTGCTGCGGGGCCCATTGAGCTGGCAAAACCCAACAGAGCAGACCATGCAATCAGCAGATTCACATCCGCGGTGTTTGCAATTAGAAAAATTGCGAGGGCTGTTAGAAGCAGGCCAATTATTACGAAAGGAGCCCTTCTACCAGTCTTGTCTGAGTATTTAGCTAACGGGATTCGTGCGAGGATGCTTGCCCCAGCCTGGACAGAAAATAAGACTCCAACATATGCCGGCAGAGCCAGGTCAAAGATAATGGTTCCCTGCATACCCTCTGCAAAGAGAGGAATGAAGCCGCGATAAGCGAGAATAGCGAAGGCATAACCGAACGTAGACATTAGCAGGGCAATGATAACATAATCTTTGAGAACCTTGATCATTCCAGTTTTTTGTGAAGACGGTTCCTGCTTAGGACCTTCTTCCTCTACCTTCCCGGGAATTTTGGATGGAATGAGTACAAGAGTTACTAATGCGCCTATTAGGAGGAATAGGGCGCAGACAAAAAATGCGCTAGCCAGGCCAAATATAGCAGCTAAGAAACCGCCAATTGCCGGCCCGATGGAGATCGACATATTTCTGGAGATCTGGGTCCATCCGAATCCCCGTGCAGCGTCCTTTTTTGAAACGATATCGCTGACATATGCAACTGTCCCAGCACCATAGGCAGAATGACCGAGACCAGCCAAGCCAAACACGATCATTAATTGAAAAGTAGACTGAGTGAAGGGTAAGAGTGCATACCCTATAGTTGCTATGGCCGCACCCAGGAATATGACTTTTTTTCTCCCCCAACGGTCTGATAACGCGCCCATCGGTACAGAGAAGATTGCCGCTAGGATGAGATTCACGAAGAGAACAAGGCCAATATCGATCGGGGTTCCATTCAGATCTCTGATGATGTAGAAAGGTATGATTGGATAGGCCATGAATTGGCCGGTGTATGCAAAAAAGACTACGGTCGAAGCCGAAAGTATCGGTCGTGCCAACAGATTATCTCTCCGTATAATGAGGTGAAACATGCCAGTCTTTATTCTTAATGCATTATTTCCTCGGTCCTACACTTATCATACATCTGCTCAAATCCTTATTAAGAAAAAACGGTCGAAGAGAAAACGAATTGCAGGATTCATCGATCACCATAATCTTTGCAGTGGGGTTTTTGGTCTTTATTACAATAGTAGCGATGTTTTCGATCATTCCTCTCGGGACCAACAAAGTACTCCTGCATGATGTTCAGTGCAATCGGATCATTCTAGAGAGCCTAGAGCCGTCCGATTATCGATTAGATGTAGACGTAGTCCCCACAGAATTTGCGCAGGCTTTCCGGTCGTATAAGATCTCGATAACATATGATAACAGATTCGTAGGTGAAGGTGAACTGAGTTGGACTCAAGCCGAAGTAAGATTAGTTGATAGACCAAAACGGCTTTCTTTCGTTCTCCCTAACGAACAGGTTGGGGATATCTGTGAGGTGGGCAAGGTCCGATTCCAGGCGGAAGGATGAGTTATTGCTCTACCCGGGATAATATCATAAAATCGTACTATAACCGTAGAATAGATATCATGCCATCAAGTTGGCAATAGTCAAAAGCACTCTGGTGTGAGCGTTGAATTAATTGTTAGTTTCCCTGCTGATTTAATTAATCAAAGCAGACTTAAGGAGAAGCGGTCGAGACTTGGAGCTAAGGCAATCCATTGACTAAAGATAGGGATAAAGCAGGTCCCCGCGCTAATCAAGTTCTAGGAGCGACTACATTAGCCCTCCTAGGTTCGAGTATGGCGGTGGTTGCATACACACCCGTTCTTCCGTTAGTAATGGCTGCTCTAAATCTAAGCTTTACCGAGGCTGGACTTCTTAACACAGTCCAGTTCTTAACATATGTCACCCTACAGGTTCCAATTGGATATCTAGTAGACAGATACGGACCTCGAAAGATCATATCCCTGGGAGTCGTAGGAGTTGGGCTCTTCAGTATCTTATTCTCGTTGTCTAATAATCTGCCTGAGGCTTTACTTTCTAGGGCGCTGCTTGGAGTAGCCTTCTCTGGGGTATTTGTCCCAGGGCTCAGGGTCATCGGAAATTGGTATCCCCCTAAACAAAGGGGTCTTGGGATCGGGATCTTTTCAGCTGGAGGAGGTCTAGGGATAGGTTTTGCGGGGTTTCTAGTTCCACTACTTACTGTATTCATAGACTGGAGATCTAGCATCATCTTGATTTCCGCGATCTCTATCGTCCTCGGATTAATCGCTTATCTTCTAATCTCAAATCCTCCCAGCGCACCGAAGCTAACAGTAGGTTTTCTATCCGCAAAAATAGGTTTGAGACGCCTAATTTTCAGAAGAGACGCAATGGTCCTAGGTTGGAACCATTTTGCCAGACTCGGGATAACGAGTATACTCTGGATCTGGCTCCCGACCTACCTCTTTACCAGCAAGGGTTTCTCGCTTCCAGAGGCGGGGATTGCACTTGGCATCGCTGGGCTTGTTGCTCTACCCTCAAACATTCTTGGCGGCTATATTTCCGATAGAATAAAGAGTAGAATATCACTCGTTGTCGTTTCATGGGTAGTTCTTGTCATCATCTTTCCGGCACTAGTCTGGTCTACGAATATGATTCTCACCTTTGCAATAATATTCATTGCATCATGGTTCGCCAACTTTCAACGTAGTTCACTTTATGCGATAATTCCTGAGCTTTTTGGTTCAAAGGACTCAGGGATCGAAACGGGCGTTCAAAATACCTGGGCTACATCGGGCGTGATCATCCTTCCGTTCTTACTTGGTATTATGAGAGACTATACCGGCTCATTTGATATTGGGTGGATCTTCCTGTCGTTAGTATCATTTATCTCGCTAGGCTTTAGCATATACCTCCTGAAGCTAAGTCGAGAGTCCAAAGAAAGCTAGAATAATTCTTTCGAGTCGATCGAGAAGGATTATATCAGACCTATGAAAGGCTGAGCTAATTTGCTAGGCTCCAGCATATTGCGTAAGGAGGATCGCAGGTTCTTAACAGGACGGGGGAAGTATGTAGATGATCTTCAACTCCCGGATATGCTCTGGATGGCTTTAGTAAGAAGCCCGTATGCTCATGCAAAGATCATCAGCATAGATCTTGAGGAAGCACTTCGTGTTGATGGCGTCGTTGGCGGTATGACTGGAAAGGACTTACAGTCTATGCCCCCTATGCCTATGATCAAGCCTCCGGGAGTGAAAGATTTCAAGCGTTATGGCCTTGCGATAGGGAAGGTTAGTTTTGCTGGAGAGCCTGTCGCTGCTCTTATTGCGACGGACAAGGCTATTGCGGAAGATGCCATTGAACGTGTTATAGTCGAATACGAACCACTGCCTGTAATTATGGCAGTAGAGGACGCAGCGAAACCCGATAGCCCTAGAGTATACGATGAGTGGGATAATAATGAGGCTTATGCAAAGACCCTCGTAGCAGGAGACGTCGAGAAAGCATTTGCAGAGGCTGACATGATAGTATCAAAAAAGATCTACATGAACAAGATGTCGGCTTCTCCAATTGAGACTAGAGGACTGATAGCATCATATGATCAGAAAAGTCAGAACCTTACATTATGGATAGCTACCCAGCAACCCCACTTCCTAAGGAATTATCTGGCCGCTGTATTGAAGATGACTGAATCTCAAGTTCGAGTGGTTACTCCGGATATAGGCGGAGCTTTTGGTTCCAAGGGGGGGCTTGCTCAACCGGAAGCTCTCATTGCCTCATTACTCGCTATTAGGGTAAACCGACCCGTAAAATGGATAGAGAAGAGGACCGAGCACTTTACGAACTCTGCGATATCCCGAGGGCAGCTCCATAATATTGAGCTGGCGATGTCTAGCGACGGGAAGATCCTCGGGATGAAAGACGATTTTCTCTTTGATGCGGGAGTAATTGGTTTCTTCACACTGCGAGGTCCCATGATTTCAGGTTACATCTTGTTAAATGGGTACAGGATAGAGAACTATCGCATAAATTATCGTTGCATAGTTACTAACAAGCCTGCAGACAATCCCGTTAGGGGCTACGCTTTGATAGATCCCACGTATGTTATGGAGAGGATGGTGGATATTGCTTCTTCACAGCTTAAGCTCGATCCCGGTGAAGTTAGGATCAAGAACCTCGTTCGTGAGGATGAGATGCCGTATGATACAGGTATAGGACCGATATATGACGGTGGTAACTACGAGGAATGTCTCAAGAAGGCTCTGACACTTGCAGATTACAATGGATTCAAACAGGAGCAAGAAGAAGCCAGAAAAAAAGGGAGGTATATCGGTATGGGTATTGCCTTTCACTGCTCATCATCAGCCGAAGGGCCTTCAAGGAAGAAGAGCTCCGCAGGCTATGAATATGCTTCAGTAAGAATCGCAAGTAATGGTCTGGTGACATTGGTTACGGGAGCTAGCCCTCAAGGTCAGGGTCAAGAAACAACTCTCGCTCAGGTCTGTGCAGATGTCCTTCTGATTGATCCTAACGATATCAGAATGATCAGCGGAGATACCGCGATGGTTCCATTTGGGGTTGGGACATTCGCCAGCAGGACAGCGGCTATAGGTGGTAGTGCAGTTCTTCTAGCCACTCAGAAGTTGAAGGAGAAGATTCTGAACATAGCCAGTCATCTGCTAGAGGTTGAAAAGGATTCATTAACATTGGATCAGAAAGGAGTATCGTCAACGAATGGAAAATCTATCGGACTGAAAGAGATAGCAGTCGCTTCTACAGAGAGAATTAACCTTCCAGGCGGGATGGAGCCGGGATTGGATGCATCTGCTGTCTTTGATCCTCCAGATTACACATTTCACTTCGGTGCTCATGTATCCACTGTCGAGGTTGATGTTGACG
>JAPUIC010000090.1 GCA_027297425.1 Nitrososphaerota archaeon
AATTGAATGAGCTCCGACAGATCCTCATCAAAATAGGATCAATGCGTAACCTTTCTCCAGATGAAACAACCAATAGGTTCTTCGAAGATCTTAAAGGATTTGACGAGAAGGTTGGATTTCGGTACCAAGTAGATAAGACAAAGGTCGAGCTGCAAACCCTCCAATCAAAACGTACCTTGGAGCAGTCCAAGTTAGAGGAGCTGCATAAAAAAATAGCCGAAGACCAGGAAGTTTTCAAGATCGTCAAATCACTAATGAAGAAGGGGGTGCAACGAAACTCCTTAATCAGCTGGGAAAAGGCACTGGCCAAGGCAGGAGTCAGAATCGAGGATTTCAATTCTCAGGTTAACAATTTTGGTGACCTCTCACTTACCATCAACCACTTGGAGAACAAGATCTCTAAGCTTGAGGGCGAGGAGAAGCGTAGGAAAGCTAGGATTAGAACCCTAAAGGATGAAGAATCCAATGTAAAAGAATCAATTAGGGCCAGGGAAGAAATCTTCGCTTCAAGTATGAGGGGTTTTGAGAAGAAGGCGATTAGTGCTCTGGAAAAAGTCGAGAGTCAAGCAATTTCCAGAGTTAATGAGGCGAATGAAGCACGCAGCAAATTCGAGGATGATATGGTAAATCATTCAAAGGAGATAGGCAAACTGCAAGCGATCAGGCCTATTTTGGATTTGGTCAACGGAGAACAAGGGACAGACCCACTGCAATTAGGTGTGATGATGCTGCTTATTCTCCACAAATACAAAGCCATGCTAGGACGAGACAATAATTACAGGACGTTGTCCCTGCGCATTAGCCTCGAGTCAGCTATCCGGGACATAGAAGATAGAGATAGCGGAATTGGTAATTGGTAAAGTAGAGGTCCTCATTGATGAGCTAAAAGATCACAGAGGGCGTACGAAAAGGGCAGATGTAGCCCTTCATGATAGTATGGTTGAATTTGTCAAAACTCAATTCGATAAGAGAGTAGATGAATACATTAATGGATCCCCTTCTATCGGGGACGCTATTGTCTCGGTCGCTAATGCAGGTATTCTGTTTCTGCATCATAGGTCAGGTAACCCAAGCCTCGCTCCACTGGCCGCAGGTACTAAGGAAGGGTTACACGAAGATGAGATGATGGAGAATGATGTCAGGGCGCTAGCAAAAGCTAGAAGACCGGAGATTGACCTTCTAGGTACGCCAAAGCTCTTTGATCTTCAACGGAAGTTGAAGCAAGAAGAAATACATCATGTCCTAAATATCGGATGGGTGTAAGAGTGAGTCTTTAGGTTTTGGGTTTTTATGACTAATCTAGCCATAAATAAACTGTGACCCTGATAGGAGGTAAGGATGAATCTTTGCTATTGATCCCGATATCATAGAACTGATTCATTCTATCGCTGGGATCTTCGAACCCTGGATCCCCGGTGACGTATCGACATTTCGGTAGCTAACACGTATTAGAGCTGGAGGAAGAGAGAGAGTATAGTCTTCCACACCACCTCAGGCCATTGGGTTTTTTCCTAGAAATTCCTATTCTATCGCAAGGCGAGAAGATTATGTAGCAGATGGCCTAACCACAAGTTAGTCCACGTTCTACGGAGTCGCAAGGAATGGTCAGAACTTGAGTCTTCTTATTAGAGTAGTAAGTGGATTCGTCCTCTCGAAATGACAGCCACATTCGCATCTGAAGAAATTGCACTCATCGTGGATACTCGAGTAACAAAATTCACTTTTTGTCAGATACTGGATATCGCTCATATCCGAGCAATAGTTCGGAAAAATATATCCCCTTTGAAGCCACATTTGTTACAGTATTAAGTTAAACTCGGTAGAATAACCAGTCGTTCCGAGCGCGATAAGCACACGCTCCCTTTTGTTTGTCTGTAACTCCTGCGTCACCAGTATGGTTAGTTACCGAAACAACCCGTTTTCCACGATTCGCCATGAAAAAGCGACAGAATTCCAAGCCGGAAAAGCGCCCCAAGAGAAAGCTACTGAAGCCTAAGGGTTATACTCAACATCCGAAGATCAGAGATCTTCACCATTTGCTCTTAGAGATAGAGGACTCCAATAACAAATGGCGAACGAAAGAACAGCATACGCTACGAAATCTCAAAAGAGAGCAGAAGGAGGCCAAAGGGACCATCAGCGAACTCAAATCATTAGTGCTGGATCAAGAGGTCAAGATCACAGGTCGGGTTTCAAAAGAGGAATTCTGGCGTCACTCAGAAAAAGTAGCCGACTTCGAAAGCGAGATATCCCAAGCAAGGGCGGATTTTGAACTCAAGATTGCTGACTTGGTAAACAAGAGTGAATTCGACGTGTTTCAGGCAGGAGAGAATCATTTGAAAGACCAGCATGAAGCAAGACTACTAGATCTCGAAGCTCGAGCAAAGCGCTTTGTGGGAACAGAGGAGGTTGAGATATTGAGGGTAAGACTGACTAGCATACAGGCTGCTCAGGAGGGGAGTATAAAGGACATGACTCATGAAGTCGCTGTGATGAGGACCGATGTCTCGGACCTTGAATCTAAAGTAAACATCATGCAGACTAGAATCGACAATCTGGTTTCTAGAGAAATACTCGAGAAAGCTATGGCAGGAATCGCAGCTGGGCTGGAATCTAGAATTGGCCACCTCGAGGCTAAAGTAAAGGAATCACAATCTGAATTGGATTCGATAAGACCAAAATTAAACAATCTGTCACTTCAGATGACTCTCTAGGGAACATTCAGTCTACCATCATTTAGCGTTAGGAGTTGCCCTCCATCAGAGGCTGAAACAGCTGTCGGCATCAAAGGATATGGAGATGAAGAAGTTGGTTACATCGCGGTGGACTGGAAATCTTAGAATGTACAAAATTACCCCAAGGGGAAGGTCGGGTTTTGAAGTTGCCCGTAACTACTTTTGTGGATGTTTCGACGACTTGTTCTATGATTGGGCTAAAGCACATGGTAAAGCTTCGGTATTGCGATCCAGTACTCATAGTTGAATAACCGAGGACAAATTTCTTAGGCTTAAATGCCACGTAACATCGATAGATCTACAAACACAAAGCTACAAATCTCACCAACTCATATGACGCCCATTGACTGACCTAACCTCCAATATGAAAGCTCAGATTCCCTTTACCTTAGCTTCAAGGGGTTCGATGAAGACCTGAGTTGTTTAGAGAAGGTAAATAATACAAGTAGGGATTCGGACTATAATGCGAGGCAAGTAGCTCTCAGTGCAAGGCTTTTTGTCTGTCTCTCTAGAACTCCTGAATACTTTTGAAATCAGAAGTATTCTAACGATATAGGTATTTGTCATGTCTGATTTGGGCCCATCGGATGTAGAGAAGGCCTTCATAGTTTCGCTTATACTAGACAAGAAGCCCGAGAATGCATTGC
>JAPUIC010000091.1 GCA_027297425.1 Nitrososphaerota archaeon
TGGTGCACCCACTAAGGTTGTTGGCGAGGTCGTATTCAGCACAGGGATGGTAGGTTACCCAGAGTCGCTAACTGATCCATCATACAAAGGTCAAATTCTCTGTTTTACTTATCCGTTGATCGGTAACTATGGCGTACCTTCTATGAAGAGTTTGGATCCACATGGACTTCCGGCTTCCTTTGAATCTGAAGGGATTCAGGTGTCAGGCATGATTGTCAGTGAGCTATGCGAAGATCCGAATCATTGGTCTTCTACTATGACTTTGGATGATTGGCTTTCTAAGGGCGGTATCCCATGTATATCTGGAATTGACACACGAGAGTTGGCCAAGAAGCTTAGGTCTTCTGGTGTTATGATGGGTATTCTTGAAGTTGGAGCTAATATTGATGAAAAGACACTTTTGCACGAGCTACAAGCATCGAAATCATACGATGAGATTGATTTTGTAGATCAAGTTAGTGTTTCAACACCGAAACAGTATGGTTCATCTGGTGCAAGAGTAGTCTTGATCGATTGTGGGGTAAAGTTAAGCATAATTAGAAATCTGTTGAACGAAGGACTCCAGGTTGTAAGACTCCCCCATGATTCATCATTCGACGAGGTAATGTCTAACGACCCGAAGGGAGTAATAATAAGCAATGGGCCAGGAGACCCACAGCGATGTATCAAAACGGTTGAGACTGTTAGACGATTGATTGATCATGACCAGCCTATCCTCGGTATTTGTTTGGGCCTACAAGTTCTGGCACATGCGCTTGGTGCGTCAACTTTCAAACTAAAGTACGGGCATCGTGGACAGAACAAGCCATGCATCGATATGCTCTCTGGGAGGAGCTATGTCACTAGCCAAAATCACGGATATGCCGTCGATCCCGCGTCTTTACCTGAACGATTAAAAATATGGTTTGTTAATGCAGACGACCATACAATTGAAGGGCTACGGGATGCCGAAGGACGCATCTTGGGCGTCCAGTACCATCCAGAAGCGTCGCCCGGTCCCTATGATACTAGGTTTGTCTTCAACGAGTTCTCCAGACGAGTTCTCCAGACGAGTTCAAGCTAGCTGAGAATAAGGAGGTGAGTTGCATATACCAAAATTACATGATATCAAAAAAGTCCTAGTCCTAGGAAGTGGGGCTATCAAGATCGGAGAAGCCGGTGAGAGCTCTACCTCTTGTTGAGGGAGCCACCAGTTCGACTACTCCGGAAGTCAATGCTTGAAAGCCCTAAGAGAAGAAAATATTCGTTCTGTATTGGTCAACCCCAATATCGCAACAATTCAGACGGACGAACGGATGGCTGATAAGGTCTACTTACTGCCTGTATCTCTAGATTTTGTTTCTCGGGTAATTGAATCGGAACGCCCCGATGGGATAATGATCGGCTTTGGGGGCCAGACTGCTCTAAACTGTGGTGTCCAACTAGGTCAGAGCGGCATTCTAGAGAAATATGGTATCAAAGTCCTTGGAACTCCACTTTCGGGTATCGAATCAACAGAGGATAGGCATCTGTTTAAGGAGGTCATGAAGAGTGTGAATATCCCTGTCCCTCCTAGCGGAGCGTCTTATTCTGTAAACGAAGCTAGATCTCTGGCAAAAGAGCTAGGCTATCCGGTAATATTGCGTGTTGCATATACGTTAGGTGGGAAAGGCGGTGGCGTTGCACGAAACGAGTACGAACTCGACGAGATAGCAAGAAGAGGACTATCGATGAGTATGGTAAGTCAAGTCTTAGTTGAGAAATATTTGGGCGGCTACAAACAGATCGAGTATGAGGTTATGCGGGACAGGGATGATAACAGCGTGACCGTATGTAATATGGAGAACATCCTGGGTATGCGGGTACATACTGGAGATAATTTCGTAGTTGCCCCTTCACAAACCCTAACGAACAGAGAATATCATATGCTTCGCACTGCCTCCATCGACGCTTCCAGGGCTTGTGGTATCATAGGCGAATGCAATATTCAATTCGCCCTTGACCCTAAATCGGAGCGTTTCTTTGCCATCGAGATAAATGCTAGACTTTCGAGATCCTCCGCGCTAGCTTCAAAAGCTACTGGATATCCATTAGCGTATATCGCTGCTAAGATCGGCTTGGGGTATGGACTAAAGGAGCTCCTCAATGAAGTAACTGGCAAGACTACTGCATGTTTCGAACCATCTCTAGATTATCTGGTCATTAAGATGCCACGATGGGACTTGACCAAGTTTGAAAGGGTAAACAAGGGCATCGGGACCCAGATGAAATCAGTGGGGGAGGTAATGGGTATAGGCCGCTCTTTTGAGGAGGCCTTCCAGAAAGCTATTCGACTATTAGAGATTGGTAAAAATGGCTTCGTCGCAAATATTGAGAGTCCACCTGAGGAGATGACTACAGAACGGATTGAAGGTTCTCTCGTTCATCCAACTGATGAGATACTCTTCAGGGTATCTGATGCGATAAAGATGGGAATGGAAAAACAACATTTGAGTCACTTGTCAGAGATCGATCCATGGTTTATCCAGAAGATGACTAACATAGTTACTATGGAGGATTCTCTTCGAGATCTAGGTTCATCAATCAAGACGAGCGACGAAATAATGAGAAGAGCTAAAGAACAAGGCTTCTCAGATAAACAGATTGCTCTGATCTGCGGGATTGGAGAAGATGCTGTCCGTACCGCTAGAGAAAAGATGGGGATTATACCCGTCGCAAAGCAGATCGATACTCTTGCTGCGGAATGGCCATCTCAAACTAATTACCTCTATACAACGTATGGGGGATCTACGGATGACTTGGATTACTCTATTCAAGAGGATGACAAGGTTATAGTTCTAGGTGCTGGAACTTATAGGATCGGTAGCTCGGTAGAGTTTGACTGGGGAACCATGAATATGATCTGGTCCTTGAAAAAACTAGGGATAAAGAAGGTAATTACGATCAATTGCAACCCGGAGACTGTATCTACCGACTACGATATGAGCGATCGCTTGTACTTCGAAGAGCTTAGCGTAGAAAGAGTACTTGATATTTACTCGAAAGAGCACGCCCGTGGCGTTGTTGCTTGTGTAGGCGGACAAACTGCAAACAACCTGATACCGAAATTAGCTAAAAAGGGCGTTAAGGTCATTGGAACCTTGAGTGAGGATATTGATAATGCCGAAGATCGGTCAAAATTTGGTAGACTATTAGAAAAAATTGGAATTCCCCAACCAGCCTGGAGCACTTTTACTTCGATACAAGAAGCTGAGGCGTTCGCGACATCTGTTGGTTACCCCTTACTAGTGAGGCCGTCATATGTGCTTAGCGGTGCTGCCATGCGGGTTGTCTGGTCAATCTCCGATCTAGAAAAATTCCTCCTGAAGGCTGCAGAAGTTAGCCCGGAACATCCTGTCGTTATTAGTAAATTCATTCAAGATGCCAAGGAAGTAGAGGTAGATGCGGTGAGTGACTCGGAGAATGTATACGTCGGTGCTATAATTGAACACATTGAGAAGGCAGGTATTCATTCTGGCGATGCTATCATGGTAATTCCTCCGCAAAGTTTGAGTTTGTCTATAATGAATAAACTCGTTGATTATACTGAAGAGATAGCTAGATCTCTAAAGATCAAGGGACCTCTTAACATCCAATTTCTTGTGAAAGGCGATAATGTATATGTTATTGAATGTAATGCTAGAGCGTCTCGATCAATGCCTTTCGTTAGCAAGAGTACAGGGACCAACCTTATGGAACTAGCCGCTAGAGCAATACTTGGTCAAACGATACCTGCTTCACGACTCGACTTTCAAAAAATGGATAAGGTCGCTGTAAAGGTTCCCCAATTTTCATTCACGCAATTAGAAGGAGCAGATACTATTCTCGGCGTAGAAATGCAATCAACTGGTGAGGTGGCTTGTCTGGGTGTAAATTTCTTTGATGCCTTATGTAAGGCGCTACTTGCAGGCGGATATAAAATTCCAACATCGAAGGACAATCCAAGTGTACTGATCACGATCGGTGGACCCGATCTAAAAGAGAAAATTATCCCACTTGTTACCCAGCTCAAGGAGATGTCTTTCAAAATTTTCGCTACAAATCATACTGCTAAGTATTTGAATCAAAAAGGCATAGCTACAGATACTCTCCATAAGATTGGTGATCCTAGAGAACCAAATATAGCTGAATATCTAGGTCAAAGGTCACTCGATCTCATTATTAACATCCCGGGAGTTGTAGATGGCAGTGATTATTCGGAAATATTGAACGATGAATATTCTATTAGACGAAAAGGTGTAGAACAAGGGATACCCGTAATAACAAACTTCGAGGCTGCTGAAGTCTTCGTCAAAGCACTTTCGTGGATGAGAAATAATAATTTGACACTAGTCTGAATGGATTGGAATATGACCTCAAGAATCAAGTACGGCCTAGCTATCCCACAGGGCTGGATTGGAGACCTACCTAGTGACATTTCACCAACTGCCCAATTTGAATATGCTCGTGATCTAGCAACTAAAGCGGAGTCCTTGAACTACGATTCCATCTGGTTATTCGATCATCTTCTACCTTCATCTAATGTGAAGGATCCTGAACAGGTCACTTTTTTCGAGTGTTGGACCATGTTATCTGCTTTAGCTGTAGCGACGAAAAAGGTTAAGATCGGGCAGTTAGTTACCTGTAACTCCTATCGTTCGCCCTCATTGTTGGCAAAGATGGGTGCAACTCTCGATGCGATTAGTGGTGGAAGATTGATCCTCGGCATCGGTACTGGATGGTACCAGTCTGAATATGCGGCTTATGGATATGAGTTTTCTCCGCCCTCGGTGAGAGTCCGTAAGCTCGATGAGTCGTTAGAGATCATTACGAAGATGTGGACCCAACCGAAGGCCACATTCCAAGGTAAATATTATGGCATTAAGGATGCGATCTGCAATCCTAGACCTATTCAGAAACCCCATCCGCCGATATTGGTTGGAGGATCTGGTGAACAACTTACGCTAGCGGTCGTAGCAAAACATGCAGATATCCATAACTTCAACTTCGGATCACCAGAAGAATTTGAACATAAGATGTCAGTCCTTAAACAGCATTGCAATAAGATTGGCCGAGATTTTAATTCGATAGAGAAGTCATAC
>JAPUIC010000092.1 GCA_027297425.1 Nitrososphaerota archaeon
GCTATATGTGCACCGATCTAAACTATTCATAATCATATCTTTTACCATTAACTATTCCTTAGAACATCATAACCTTAGCTCAAAAACACCCCTATCTCATAGGTTATGAGCTAATCTCCTTGAACAAGAGTTATGTATAAAACACGTGCCTTTGATAGCTTCAGTTAATGAGTAAGGAGTTCCCGCAGTGGATAGCTGAAGAAATTTCTAGTGCTGATATTAAACACGTTGATACAATAAAGTCCACTGGATATATTCTAGACATTAGTAAAAAAGAACCGAAAATGGATGTTCAATTCTATGATAAACTTCCAAATGGGGGGTATATTACTACGCTAGAGCTCAAGAAGCCTCTTAATACAAAAAACTTCAAGGTGGGTGACGCTTTTGTCTTCGAGTTGAAAGTCCATTCTGCTAACCTTTCTAAGAAGGTAAAGGACTTCTTAAAAGAAAACTACTCTGTACAGATGGAAGATTTCTATAATTTCGAGCTTGTTGCCACTGAAGAGTTTAATGAACCAGAGGAGGACATACCTGCAGATGAAGAGCTCGACATTTCAACTCTGAAACTTGATGATTAGGAATCATAATAGTAATATTTTTTCTATTACCATCGCTAGAAAAACAAAGACCAAGTACGGACTCGTGAACTTAAACAGCTTCCATGCTCTATCTTGATTAGGCTTCACCAGAAGCTTAAGACTCAAGAGCAATAATATTCCCGCGGAGATCCCGGATACTATTAGGTAGAGAATACCAAACTGACCAACGAAGAATGCAGCAGCCGTGATTACTACCAATGCTAACGAAGAGAGTGCGATGATCCTAATCGAAAGACTCTCCTTCCAGACAACAGGTAACATTGGAACGTCTACCTTATCATAATCTTCCTTGTATCGTAAAGAGAGACTCCAAATATGCGACGGAATCCATATGAATACTAGCAGAAACATAGCTACTCCAAGCATACTCGGAATACCACCAGATACAGCACTCCAACCTACCAATACTGGCATTCCACCCGAAAAACCACCAAGAAGAATATTGGAAACACTCCTTCTCTTCAAAATCATGCTGTAAACTACAACATTATCCAAAATTCCTAAGATCATAAACAAAGCAGCCCAAGGACTCGCTAAGTAACTGATCGGTACTGCCAGACCCGTAAGAATAAGACCATAACTGAGAGCTCCACGAGGACTAACGCTTCCTATAGGAAGAGGCCTATCCATCGTTCTCGGCATTATAGCATCGATATCTCTATCAATGTAACACGTTAGAGTATTACATCCAGCTCCTCCAAGAATAACTGCTACAATTGCTAAAGAAAATCCTACCACTGGGAAGGCATCATCAGGCCATGGGGCCATAAATGCTCCAGCAAAGGCGGTGAAGACTAGGAGATACCAAATAGGTGGCTTGGTCAACCTATAATACTCCTTCACCAGGTTTCTCTGAACTGTCTTCACGTTCGCATCCAACTTCTTACTTACTAGATAAACTATATTGGATACTTAATGGTAATTTCTAGCTATCTCGAGTGCTTTCTTCGTGACTTGAGTTGCATTTATTACTTCGTTATTTTTAGGATTTGATGTTGTCTGTATGGGATATTACTTCTTAATGCCATCTCAGCTTTACTCAATTCATACCCCAAATAACTAGATTGCCTAGCATCAGGAGCCAATTCAGAAAGTAGGATCGAATTGAGAACTTTCTCGCCTGAATTACCTTTCACTACTACTTTAGGAATGTTTTCTGAACTATATCGTGTTGCGATAATTATTTTCGATTCATGATCTACCTGTAAAAGAAAATACCCATCTAGGTCAGACCCATCCTTAGGGGGAGAAGCTTTCGCAATAATGTTCTTTGTTAAGGGTTCACCAAAGAAGACCTCATTCCTTGCAATTACCATATTGACGTTCTTCATGTAAGCAGCGTCTGTCGTGATTTGTCTTTGACCACACGCAGGATGGATCATAGCTATCCTATCTTCACCTATCTTCTTAACCCCAATCTCAATTAAACTCCTAATGGCAGATACAGGTTCAATATCATTGGTAGCTGTCTTGACACAGCCAAAACCAATTTTTTGATCGAAACTATGCTTCGCAACCTCATCTATTAGTTCGGGATTATAGGTGAAATCCAGGCTCAAAATATCTATCCCCTTTATCTTAATCAGCTCCTTGAAGATGGAAGCTGTATCTCCACAAACATGCAAAACTACTGGGACATCAATTCCTTCTAACAGTGATTGATAGAGCTCTCCGATGTATTCTGGAAACATATGCTCAGACGAATAATAGGGACCATCAAATTGCACATAATCCACTCCGCCCTGAGATTGTAGCTCCAAGGCTTCAGGGTTTAATACAGTCTTAGCAAGATCGAACGATAGCTCTCTTACATCTCTATACGACGAACCTACTATCTTACAATTTCTAGCAAGGGTATATGGGTCAGTCAGAGGCTCTTTGAACTTCCGCGATTTTGGAAGAAATCTTTTTGCATAATGTACATCAGAGAGCCTAATAGACGATTTTCTCGCGATCCTACCATTTACGGATACATCATAACCAACGTTATCAATATTAGAAACATGATCTGGATCCAAAAATAACCGAATGAAATCTTTTCTAGTTTGACCTGTACTCGGAACTTCAATACCAGCACTAATGAAGTCCTTCACCGAGAGCTCAATAGTTCTAGAAATAAGATCTGATGGTTCTTCACCCTCCATAGCCATCTTAGATATAGATGAATAGCGCTCTAACTCCACCAAGTCTGGAAGAATAGGGTAACTCCCAATAACTGTAGTAACCGGCTTCATTAATCCAAACCTCCTACGACCTCTATTGCTGAGTCCATACTTACCCAAGATATACATAAACCATTAGAATAATCCTTCAATTGCTTTAGAACTTCCAGAGTAATCTTCACACCTTCTTCCTCAACTTCTCGAGTAGACGTTGGGTTCCCTAACTTCTGCTCCTTTTCTTCAACATCTTGTATCCTATCAAGATATTCTTGGTGTATTACAATACCAAAGTTATCTACCAAATTTTTGGCATACTTATAGCTCTTGAGGACGGTTACTTCAAGTATTACTGGAATCTCGATCCCCTCTTTTAAGGCAAGTTCAAACGCTTCTTTACCTGTATCTACATCAAAAATGAGTTGGGTTTGAATAAAGTCAGCTCCATTTTCAAATTTTTTCTTTAGAGTAGCGACCTCTTTCTTGATCTCTTGACTGTTAGTATTGAAAGCCGTTCCAAGACAGACATTCTGTTGTGAAAACAAATTATCCTCTTTCTTGATCTTCCCTATCAACTTTGAAGGATAAAATTCTCTAACCTCTAAGGAATGACTCTTTCCACTGTAGCGATCCCCGGATAATATTAAGAAGTTCTGAATATGGGCGTCGAGAGCAGCTATTATATTGGCCGAAATATCTCTCCAGTTATGCTCTCTACAGGTTAGATAGGGTATAACATCAATACCAAGTCTATCCTTAACCCTCAAACTCGTGTATACTGTACTCATGTAGGAATCTCCTTCTCTTCTTATCAAAGGTTCTGCAAAGGTGATCATGTCAAAATAACCCGCTACCCTTTCGACCTTATCGAAAACCTCTGAAAGCGAAGGAATTTTCGGAGGACTAAGTTCTAACATCTTTATGTATCCATCAAACTCAGTTATCTTCACTGTATCCCACCATTCGCCCGCTATGAAAACAAGAATTTGAGCGAGTGAATATATCTTTATTCAGATTATATGGATCCGCGTTAGTTGATCAATCTTGCAGGAGGACATGAATAGTTATAATACTTCTTACCATGAGAAATATGATGGTTATGCCTAGCAAAACCAGATCTAGATTCTCAGAGATAATTGATAGCCCCCTTGGCTCTGCTCAGATATACAGCCTACAGAAGGCGCAAACATTAGATGGAATTGATCTCGAAAAATTGCCTTTCTCCTTCAGAATACTATTAGAAAATCTTCTTAGAAATCTGGATAGAGGCGTCGTAACCGCTGAAGATATTCAATCTTTGGCTAGCAGGAAGGTTGACAAGGAGATTCCTTACATGCCAACTAGGGTCTTGCTGCAAGATTTTACAGGAGTGCCGTTGATAGTTGACCTTGCAGCTATGAGAGACCAGGTAAGAAGTTTAGGATTTGATCCTAGCATAGTTAATCCGCACATTCAGACAGATCTCGTAATTGATCATTCTGTTCAAGTAGACTTCTTCGGTTCTGGTAATGCGTTCCATCTAAATATAGATAGAGAATATGATAGAAATGCAGAAAGATATTCCTTGCTTCGTTGGGCTCAAAAATCCTTCAAAAACATGAGGGTTGTGCCACCGGGAACCGGTATTGTACATCAAGTTAATCTTGAATATCTGGGCCAGGTCATTACTGCTTCTAGGACAAATGGAATCCTAGAGTTATACCCAGATACCCTCGTAGGTACTGACTCTCATACCACAATGATAAATTCGCTAAGCACTCTTGGTTGGGGTGTCGGAGGGATAGAAGCTGAATCTGTCATGCTTGGCCAACCGTATTACATGCAGGTTCCTCGGGTATTAGGAGTGAAACTAACTGGTGAGCTATCAACAGGTTCGACTGGTACTGATCTTGTTCTTACCATTACACAGTTACTTAGGCAAAAAGGAGTCGTCAACCAATTTGTTGAGTTCTTTGGCCCGGGCCTCAACTCTTTGAGCCTACCTGATAGAGCTACAATATCTAATATGTCTCCTGAGTATGGTTCGACCATAAGCTTCTTTCCTATAGATTCAGTTACCATGGATTATTTGAGAATGACTGGAAGGGATGAAGCACAGATCAAGATGATCGAAACCTATGCCAAGATTCAGCATCTCTTCTATAATTCTGATGATCCTGACCCACTGTATACAGATACAATAGAAGTAGATTTAGCAACCATTGAACCATCTCTGGCAGGACCTAGCAATCCTGAAGATCGTGTTCCTCTAGGAAAGATGAAGGAAACATTTAGTAATATTCTATCCAGTCACGAGAGAAAGAAGACTGAAAGGGGTAACAATCGACCAGCCGTCTGGAATGATGAAGGAGGTTCACAAAGCCAAATACAATCATTGAATAATTCACCTACTTCAACAACGAAGCATGATTTGAGAGATGGAAGCGTAATTATTGCTGCGATTACTAGTTGTACAAACACGTCTAATCCCGTTCTTATGGTGGGTGCTGGTATAATAGCAAAGAAGGCTATAGAGAGAGGACTTCATCGTAAGTGGTATGTGAAGACGAGTCTGGCTCCAGGATCGAGAGTGGTAACTGATTATTTAACAAATTCAGGCTTACTTCCTTTTCTAGAGGAGATGGGATTTC
Source organism: Nitrososphaerota archaeon (assembly GCA_027297425.1). Lineage (GTDB taxonomy): Archaea > Thermoproteota > Nitrososphaeria > Nitrososphaerales > JAPUIC01 > JAPUIC01. The sequence goes on from JAPUIC010000092.1 coordinate 5,392, forward strand.
ATCTCGTTGGCTATGGGTGTACTACTTGTATAGGTAACAGCGGCCCAATTGATAAAGAAATTGAAGATGCCGTGATTAATCAAGAATTATACGCGGTTGCTGTGTTAAGCGGAAACAGAAACTTTGAAGCTAGAATACATCCTATTGCTAGAGCAAACTTCCTCGCTTCACCAATCCTAGTAGTGGCATATGCTATTGCTGGAACCATAGATTGGAATCC
>JAPUIC010000093.1 GCA_027297425.1 Nitrososphaerota archaeon
AATTCTCAGCATGCAAACAAGGAGTGACACCAAAAACACAGAATATTAGACTTTTCTACATCAAATTCATTAACAGGTTTGTTAATAACGAATCACTTGATATCGAAGAGATTCACTGAAAGTAGAATCAGAACTAAAGATAACCTGAAACGATTCTTACAGACGATGGATAGAGATGAAGGTGTTAGGATTAGAGGTAATGTTCAGGGCTTTAAGGAGGGCGGCTTAATCTTCATTACACCTTCTGGCGGAGGGTATTTCATCAATCTTTCAGAGCACAAAAAAAACCGACATACCAAGGTCACAGAGAAATGGATATTCGAAGATAATGTGAAAAAGGTTATGGAATTCGTAGAAGCTAACCGAAGTAAACCATTAGAGTCTTGGTCCTACTAATTTCTCAGTTAATAGCTTTAACCATGTATGGGCCTTGAGGCTTATATCCAAGCGTTTTATAATATTCTTTGGTGCCCAGAGCACTAATCACTACCATCTTCTTTGCGTGTAATTCTTTTCCTGCTATTCTCTCGGCCTCAGCCATGAGAGACTCCCCAAAACCCCTATGCTGCCAGGTTTTTGAGTCGTTTATTCCGAGTGGTGTAACACTACCATATACATGCAACTCCCTTACTAGACAAGTATTATTACCACTAATCTCGGATCTATGACTTAGGTTGGATGGTTTTCTCAACCTCAAAAACCCTATGAGGATGCCTTTAGATTTATCCTCATATGATAAAAATATCTCCCGACCCTGAGACGCATCATATTCTTCCCGTAATAGTGAGACGTTGTCGTATATTGAGCGTAAATCTCCTAGGTTTTCCATCCTACTCTTCAACCCTACTTCCCTACACCTTATACAATTACATGAGTAACCTTTCCTAGACATCTCTTCCTTTATCAATTCCCGAACATTCCCTTCAGTAACACCAGAATCGATTTCATATGCTGGTATATTCCTCTGTATCCTCATTATCCTCACCCACCGAGGCACGATTCTCTTTACCTCTGATAATAATCTCACTACAGTCGGAGTGTCATATGGGACATACTTACCATCTTTATACCAGTTATATAGCGAGGATGACTCGATTACTAAAGTCGGGTAGATTTTAATCATATCTGGCATAAATCTGGGATCTCTAAACAGAAGCTTAAAACATTCAAGATCCCTCTCAGGTGTAGATCCCGGAAGACCAGGCATCATGTGAGCAACTATCTTAAAGGAAGAATCTTTTGCTATTCTGAACGCCGATATAACATCTGCAACGGTATGCCCTCTACCTATTTTTTGATAAACATCGTCGTATAGCGTCTGAACCCCTAATTCAACCCGGGTTGCCCCGTACGATAACATCAGATCTACGTGCTCCTCCCGGCAGAAGTCAGGCCTCGTCTCTATAGTCAACCCCACATTCCTCACCCTTGATTTTTCAGCAAATTTTTTAGCCTCGTCTAAATTTTGAGAATTAACCTCATTCATTGCATCTAGAGACGATTTTATGAACTGTTTTTGGTATGCCTTTGGATAACCGAGGAATGTTCCACCCAATATGATCAATTCAGATTTGGAGATATCATGACCGATCTTGGAAAGCTGCCGCATTCGTGACGAGACTTGCTGAAAGGGATCATACTCATATTGAGCTGCCCTCATCACTGCGGGTTGTCCCTCAACGTAACTCTTCGGAGTTGATGTACGTGGCCCACCTGGACAATAGATACATTTAGCTTGAGGTGGACAGGGATAAGGCTTCGTCATGACTGCTATTACTGTGATACCAGACAGAGATCTTGTTGGTTTAGTTCTTAGCGAATCTATAACGGCGGCTTTAGAACCAGCATCTAATCTAGAGATTATGTCAGAATTCTTCGGAAGGTGAGTAACCTTGTATTTTTTGCATACTTCAAACTTTATTTTATTTACATTTTCTCGAGACAGATCAGTCTCGGCCAAAATGATTCTGGCTATCTCATCGCAAAGCAACGATTTTGTAATCCTAGGTTCTACAGAAACGGACTGAGTCATAACCCCACACTACGTTACTATCTTCTCGACAGAGCCGTCAATATTTGCTTTAAATAGAATATTCGGCTTTCTAGTGAAAATACCAACTTCGATCACTCCTGGAATGTTATTAATAGTTAGTTCCATCCCCGCTGGGTCTCTCAACTCCCCTAGGTCCGTATCAAGGATAATATTACCACCCTCGGTAAAGAAGGGATAGCCCTTGTTTAGAGCTCGGATGGATGTAGTTGCGCCGATATCCTGTAATTTTTGTCTAACTGTATTTCGAGCAAAGGGACTAACCTCTATGGGAACCTTAGAATCTAGCCCTAAGACCTCAACAAACTTGGCTTCCTCAGCTAAAATAATGACCTGCTTTGCCGAATACAACAAGATCTTTTCCTTGAGCAGTGCACCGCCTCCACCCTTAACCATATTATATTTGGTATCAATCTGATCTGCACCATCTACAACTAGATCTATACTCGAAGAACCATCAATCGAAGAAAAAAGAGAGAACCCAGCTTCCTCCGCTAATAGCTTGATTTGTAGTGAGGATGGAATGATAGTTAAGTTCGATAAATCAATTTTGGTCTTTCCGAGAGCAAGTACAAATTTAGCAGCGAGAGATCCACTTCCCAAACCTAATGTAATATCAGCAGATACCTCTTTGACAGCTTCATTAGCTATCTTTTCTAAAGCTAGATCGAGTGATATTAGTATCACCGTTCTATATCCATCTGTTCTAAGGTAGCAAGAGCCTTCAACACCTCTTCCCTGAGTGCATTCGCCTTTTGATCCGCATCACTGTCATCCTTGACCTTAACTTTGATTGGTAACTGCTCGTTATCACTAACTACTTCCTTTGGCCTTACTACTTTTTCCCTCTCTGGAGGAACTTCCAAGGCCACCGGCTTTTCCTCTATATCGATCTTTATTCTTGCTTCTTTAAGTCTAGAATCAATCTGACCGAGTTTATTCTCGAATAGACCAACTAATTCATGTCTGAGTTCCTGAAGATCTGTGAGCTCCATAACAAGACTAACATTACCGAGTTTCTCATCTACGATCTTTAGTTGTTCGCTGTACTTACGACTTAGGATCTCCCGTTCACCCTTACTAATCCTATTTTCGGCTTCCGCCTCATAAACTCTAGTTATAGACCCCGCCAAAAGCTCCTTCTCAACCGTTAAGGTTTTTACTTCACCTCGAATTCTTTCGACATCACTTCTTTTTAGAATAGATTGAGACTGTCCGATTCTTGGTATAGGTAGTGGTAACCTAACTTTTTTTGAATATCTACCTACGAGGTAAATCCCCAGAGCTCCAAGTGGTACTCCAATGACGGCCCCCAATATCATTGAAACTGGTTCCAATGGTAAACTTACCTTGTAACTTGGTAAGACTGATCCATTCTATCAGACAAGCATTTCATCGAAAGTTAGTCTTCCAACTATATCTTCTGATCGTGGCGGATCCTCCAAAACCACAACTCGCACATTTTTTCTTTCGTATGTGATAAGCATGGTTGCCACAGCGTCTACAGATAATATGAGTACCTCCTTTCGACTTGTTACCGGCTGAAGTAGTTCCTTTTACCAATTTGATTAATACACCATTATTTGATGAAATTACGGAGCTGGGGAGATTATTATGACATTATCGCCCCTTAGTATTATTTTTCCGAGCGAAGAAGTAGAATTATCATCAGCAATCTCCTCAGAATTCTCTAAAAGCAGATTCATATGCTG
>JAPUIC010000094.1 GCA_027297425.1 Nitrososphaerota archaeon
TATCTTCGCTAATCGGTTCCCCTCGGCACCGTTCGCAAATGAACTTATCCTCAGAATCCATCAGAACGTCTGACCATTGACTACACTCATCACAATATCCGGTTAAGGGTCCCTTTCCTCTTAGAACTTCTCCTCTAAGCATTCTAGCCTTTTCAGAGACGATATCTATCAGGTCCGGAGCTATAGCCGATAGATCGGTTATTGAGATCATACCGATAAGTTCCTCGTTATGTGTAACTCCCAATCTCTTTACCCTCAGATGCCTCATCCGTCTTGCAGCTTCTGTTACATCTTTTTCTGCCTCAATGGTGAGTAGAGGAAAGGACGCCATATCATTTGCACGAATGTCACTAGGTTTATTGTTGGTGGCGAGTACTTTCTGGACCATATCTGTTTGTGTGACGATTCCCAATGGTTTACCATCCTTTGTTAATACTACACTTCCAGCTTGTTTTTCAGTCATCTTCTTTGCGAGTTGGTCAGCTGTTTCGTCAGGGGAACCTGTAAGCACTGGGCTATTCATGACTTCTCGTACTAAGACCTTGGTTCGAATATTATCCATAAAAAATCTAAAACCTACCGAAATCCTTCATGTCTTAGCATAAATAGCTTGTCAAATCAGGACCGCAATCATACTTCTAATCTTAATGTAGGCTTGTTAGTACTAGATTGTATAACCCGCCCACCACCAGAAGGCAAGACTCGAATAAAATCATCTATAGGAATCTTCTTCGTCTTCTCGGCAGAACTAGGAAGTATTCTAATCAACTCGGACTTTACCTTTTTCGCCAGGTCACTAGATTCACCCCTGTCTGGAATAACGTCAATTAAGGCTACAACATATTTTTCTATGGCGCTTCTTGGACCACCAATAATATCGGCTTCTTTGTGATTGTCAACCAACCCTACCGATACCTTCATCTGCAATCCCTTTACGATATTCTTCTTGCCCTCTATTAGGAAACTTCCTTTGGGGAGATACATACCACTCGGAGCATGCGTCTTCACCTGTTCCGGCCGAACCCAAAATGCATCTCCTGCAGCTAGACCTCCTCGCCATCCCCTACTATACACCACTACTGCCTGACAGACTTCCGATATACTCTCTTCACTAGCGTCGCTCTCACCTTTGAGTACAAAGAAGGGAGATCCATGAATATCCGCATGAAAGACTTTGTCCCCAGGCTCTAGATGCTTTCTTATCAATGCGCCATTAGATGATGCATCTCTTCCTCCTACTGCGAAGTGACCGTCGGAAGTCGAAAACCAACGATAGTTGAAGTACCAAGATCTCTCCTTCCGAACAGTTGGTTCCTCCATTGTCTGCTCCTCGACGAGAACTGAGTTTTGCAGAGACTTCTTCTTCTCTAAGAATGGACGCATGGCCTTTCGAATATTGGTAACCCTCTGCTCCTCCTCTTTTGCCCCATCATAGATCTTGGATACTAAGTTCATCAGTGAGCTAGAAACTTCGACGACAATCTCTATGCCGTTCATTTTGATAGTAATAGTCCCCCTCATTGAGGAAAACTTCGCATCTGCGAATATACTGATTGATTTGAGCAGATCTTGAGAAACGGGTTGAGAGTTCTTTGCATAACCGGCTAGCTCCTTGGCCTTTACTCTAAGGGAATCGGCGTTAGATACCGCCTCATTCGCTTTCTGTACCTGTCGGTCAATAGTTCTCTCAATTTCATCGAGGGCATTTTTTTTCGGTGAACGCTGTCTTTCTGACTTGAGCATAGTAAGACGATGGGTGAACAGTTTATCTGCGGCAGGGAGGATGGAGTCGAAATTCTCTATCTTCATATCTGTATATGCAAGTAATGGGCGTACGGCCAGATCTGTTGGTTCTCCTTCCTTATCCAGTACGAGGACGGGTTCGGCAGCGTCTTGTTTAATGGATTCATTCAAACGATTTAACTCATTAAAGATTTCCGAGATTTCTTCTTTAGTGACCTGCGTACAGTTCTTATCTCTCGGGATCGATAACAATGCCAGGATATCTTCAACATATTTCCGTGACAGGGAAAGATTTCTACCCAACCATCTAGCTATCGCTAAATCGGACTCTGGAATGACTTGAAGATTATTTAGCGATAAGGCATCCAAGTCAATTCCCCTCGCAGGGGGGGTCAGATACTTCCGATTAGGTAGGAGTTCTCGATCTTTCACCCGAAGAGTTCTCAATAACGACAGGATCCTCTGGTCACCATCAACCAAAATGATGTTACCTTCTCCAAAGAACTCACAGATCAGTTCAAACTTGGTTTCGCCGACGGTGAATGAAAGTATGACAATTCTTTCTCCGGGAACCTGTCTTATACCCTCGATTTTTGCCCTATCGAGCTTCTCTCTCAATCTAGAAACGTAAGAGGTGACTGACCTATCTGTCATCTCGAAGGTCGTCAGCCACAGCCCTTCTCCAGCTCGTAGGATCAAATGCGCTTCCGGCTTAGAGCTATGTCGCAGTCTGAGGAGTATGGCATCGTCCTGAATAGAATAAATCTTATTAATGTAATAGTCTAGGAGCTTTTCTTCGAGTTTGAAGACTATCGATTTGATGTCAATGGCAGATAATTCCAACAGAGGTTCACCTTTGAGAGAGGCTGTTTATGCTTAATCTCCCAGATAAAGTATACTGGTTTAGGGTGCTAATGGGGATTGTAGGAGGTGCCCTTACTGCTTTCCTGATCGGTTCTGCTGAAATAATTGAGGGTGGTGATGGTTTCGTATCCATTAATAGCTCTGAAATAGCCTTTAGGGGGATAACTATTCTCATGTTTACGTACCTTGTATCATACTACGCGGCTAAATTTGTAATTGCCCCGCAAATGCCTAAAGAGCAGAGTAGAAAATGGGCACTTGCTGGAATCGGTAGTTTCATAGCAATTTTCTGGTGGACCTGGATATTGCTTACTACACTTCGTTCTCTATCACTCTGAGTCCTTCAGTTTGATATTGAGAAATTCGATCCAAGTCTTCGAAAACTTTTTGTCATAATCATCCGCCCAGACGGATCCTGATCTCTTTGAGAGACTGGCCTTTAGGCTCTTCATTTTATCCCTATTTGCCAAGAGAGCTTTGGTGGATTTGTTATTAGTTGACGCGATCAACCCTTCGAGTGCATTTCTAGTGGCCGTGCCATCTTTTCCGAAATTTTCAAGTATCTCTCTGGCTTGCGGCAGTTCTGAATGGGCAATATGTCCTAGACACTTTCTAATTTCATCCTTTGTAAGCAACGATCTCAAGTCGTATCTCGATCTTTACTTAACTGTTGTCAGGAAAAACTATCCAGTTGTCAAATGTCCGTCATCAAGTAACGAGATCAGATATACCCGTCTGTTTGATTGTGAAGTTAGCATTTTTCGATGGCAATGGTCTCACTACATGTGCATTCCAATATTTCTCTTTCCTCGATAATTGGACCTTCACATGAGTTTGATGGCGCAGAACGCTACCACCAGCCTCCACGTCATATGGCCCACGATCGAGCCTCTTCCGAACAATATTAGTCACCACTACTGGAATACTTCGGTCTAGGGCAAG
>JAPUIC010000095.1 GCA_027297425.1 Nitrososphaerota archaeon
AGATAGCTGCGGGTGAACTACCTGAGCGGAGACTGGTAGATTTCCTGAAGCGAAAAGGAGGAAGAGCGACAATGAAAGACCTCTCCTCACATTATCAAGATAATCAAGGAGAATTTTCTGCTGCCGTGTCATACTCTCAAGCTAGAGGCTGGACAAAAAGAGTCATCTTTGATTCTACTGCTGGATTAGAGGTTGCGTCATATTCTCCTGGAGAGTTGCCTGAAGAGAATCTTCTGAGAAAACTTTCAAAAAACCCTCTTAATTCCGAATCTATAACATCTCATCAAGAGGCGACCATAGCAACCTTGCTCAAGCGTCCCAACTACATCGAAGTTAAAGAATCGAGCTCCATTATAGTTGAATTGACCAGAAACGGTAGAGAAGCTGCTAAGAGCGCAGTTACTGATGCTGACGTAGATAATTTAACGCCAGAATTACTAATATCCGGGGAATGGAAGAATCATACGTTCACCCAACTTGATGTTGAGGCACCTACATCTTCCCAACCGATAGGAAAGAAGCATCCGTTTCAGATCTTCATTGATGAGGTAAGGGAGACATTTGTCTCGTTAGGTTTTGAGGAGATCCTAGGGCCTATAGTTCAATCGTCCTTTTGGAACTTCGATGCCCTATTCATCCCCCAGGATCATCCTGCACGTGATATGCAGGACACCTTCTACGTTACGGAAGCAAAAGCCGACTTGGGTAAGACTGCTAATATCTCCAAAGCAGTATCGAAGGTTCACAAAGACGGTGGCACGACAGGATCGAAGGGATGGGGATACGAATGGAGACAAGAAAATGCTGAGGGCGTAGTATTGAGGACTCACACAACCCCAGTAACTGTGGGTTATCTCGCCCAAAATAGACCCGATGAGGCTAAAGTGTTCTCTGTTGGTCGGGTCTTCAGAAATGAGAAGGTAACTTACAAGAATTTAGTAGAGTTCCACCAGATCGAGGGGATTGCTGTTGGTAAGGATGTTAATCTAAGAAATATGATGGGGCTACTTGGGAAGTTCTATGCTAAACTAGGATTCAAAAAAGTAAAGTTTTGGCCTACATACTTCCCATACACAGAACCTTCAATTCAGTCTATGGTGTTTTTTGAAAAACTAAACAAATGGGTGGAACTCTGCGGGATGGGAATATTCAGACCTGAAGTAACTATCCCTCTAGGTGTAAAAAACCCAGTACTAGCTTGGGGAGGCGGTCTTGAGCGGTTAGCCATGCTGAGACTAGGCCTCGATGATGCTAGGACGCTTTATGAGAACGATCTGGCGTGGTTAAGAGGAGTTCAATTCTGCCAGTCGTAACAATATATCACGACAGACTCCAGAAGATGCTAGGTTCTTCGCTAGATCTGGAGCATGTGATCGATAGGATTCCCCATCTGGGCGTAGATATAGAAGAAAGAACGGACCAGTATCTCCGAATTGAATATAATCCGAATAGACCAGACTTTTCGACCGATTATGGCATCATAAGATCTCTTAAGGGATTACTAAAAATAGAGTTGGGACTACCCGAATATAGGGTTCAAGACGGGAAGACTACTGTGTCTACTGATCCATCAATATCGAAGGTCCGACCCCACATACTCTGCTTGGAGGCGACTAACTTGACTCTAGACGAGGAAAGCCTTAGGCAGTTGTTATCCATGCAGGAGGATCTTCATAACGGCATAGGGAGAAAAAGGAGAAAGGTTTCGATAGGATTTCATGATTTTAATTCGTTCAAAGCTCCATTGAAATATACTACGATGACTAAGGACTTCCAATTTACTCCACTTGGTTCATCGCGGAAGATGAGCATCGAAGATATTCTTCGTGATACAGAGCAGGGCGTGACGTATGGCTCGATCCTTGACGGATTCGAAGGTTACCCGTTGATCATAGATTCAAACGGGCAGACGATCTCATTTCCCCCAATAATAAATTCGGAAATCACAAAACTAACAAATAATTCGAGGAACTTGTTTGTCGAGATAACAGCTACAGATCTGTCAGCAGCGCAGGATGTCTTGATGGTGGTATCTTCAACCCTGCACGATGCTGGCTCAACACTCCACTCTGTCAAGATAAGTTATCCAGAGACTGAGATGATCACTCCCGATATGGCACCGGTAACACGAAATTTGAAAACCACTGAGGTAAATCGGCTATTGGGTACCGAGCTTACCGAAGGTGAGATCATAGAATGTCTATCCCGAATAAGATTTGAGGCTAATGTAACGGACGAACCAGAAAATTTGAGTGTGACAATACCACCTTACCGGGTAGATATTCTCCATGAGATAGATCTCGTTGAAGAAGTGGCACTAGGTTATGGAATAGAAAATTTGGTGCCAACGCTACCGAAAAGTGAGCTGGTAGGTGTAGCAAATAGTTTCCAAAAGCAGATGAATCTGATTCGAGAGATCGCAGTAGGCCTCGGTTTAATCGAAGCGTTTAGCTTTAGTCTGGTAGGATCAGATCTGACAATGGATTTAGGGATTCACAACGAGAAATTGGTTAGGGTAAAAGAGTCAAAGAGCGCGATGCACAGTGTATTACGGGGATCATTAATCCCATCGCTTCTATCGACTCTTAAGAGAAATACGCACGAGGAGTATCCACAAAAGATCTTCGAATTGGCACCGATCTTCCTCAAAGACGACTCACTACAAAACAAGGTCCGGGAGGAAACTCATCTTGCTGTAGCTTTAGCTCATAAACAAGCAAATTATACCGAGGCAAAATCATATCTTACTTCTATACTCTCAACTTATTCGAATATTGAGTTTAAGACTAATCCATGCAGCAGCAGCCTATTCATCCAGGGAAGAGGCGCTGCGATAACGGCAGATGGTGCTGAGATTGGTTTGATAGGAGAAGTTCACCCAAAGATAATATCCGATTTCCAGATTAAGATTCCAGTAGCAGCTCTGGAAGTAGATCTTACAACCATAATCCGGAAGCAGGACAGGACCTAGTGACCATCATGATCAATCCGGTTTAGTAGTCTAAAAAAGTAGTTCTAGGCTTTTCGAGATATGTTTGAAGTAAAATCTACGGATCTAGCAGGCAGAATCGGTCGCCTAAAGACTAGAAACGGCGAGATTGAAACACCATATCTTCTCCCCGTGATCCACCCAGCATCGCAGAGTATCTCTGTTGACACAATTTCTAACATCGGCTTTCCAGCTGTCATCACAAACGCATATCTTACGTTGAAGCACTTTGGTGACAAGGCAAAGGAGAAAGGTATTCACTCAATTATCGATTTTGACGGTATTATTATGACCGACTCTGGCGGGTATCAGATACTCGAATATGGGGAGATCGAAGCAGATCCAACTCAGATGGCTAGATATCAAGAGGGTATAGGTTCAGATATCGCTGTAGTTCTTGATACTCCTACCGGATCCTCTTCAAACCGGCGGTGGGCTGAGACTACTGTAAAGAAGTCACTCGATGCTGCAAAATTAACTCTGAAGCTAAAAAAGAAAGATAACACGATGATGTGGTCAGGCCCTGTTCAAGGTGGGAACTTCCCAGATTTAGTACGCACCTCTGCCAGATCGATGGCTGCCCTAGACTTTGACATCTATGCAATAGGGAGCCCCACCGAGATGATAAAGAATTACCACTTCAGCGATCTCGTAAGAATGGTCATGACGGCAAAGAGAGAACTCCCTCTGAATAAACCGGTCCATCTCTTTGGAGTCGGACATCCATTTACTCTCTCTATCGCTGTGGCAATGGGTTGTGACATTTTTGACTCTGCTTCATACATCCTTTATGCCAAACGAGGTAGATACATGACGTCTGCAGGAACTTTGAATCTCGAAAAGATGTCATATTTCCCATGTGTATGTCCGATCTGTTCAAAATGGTCAGTCAAAGAACTCCTTGAATCAGATAGAGGAATCGCTGTCCAAGAACTGGCATTGCACAATCTTTATGCTCTAAAGAATGAGTTGGATAAGACAAAAGAGGCCATACGAGAAGGGAGGCTCTGGGAGCATGTTGGAAGTATGGCAAGAAACCACCCCAAACTCTGGGCAGCATTCCTATCTCTATCTAGATACTCGGACGAGTTGGAAGAAGGTACACCACTATTCAAGGAAAAAGGATTATTTCTTTCTTCGGCTCCAGATGAAAAGAGACCAGAGGTTCGCCGATTTTATAGGAGTCTCGATCGAGTCACAATATCCAAGAAGAAGCGTATTGCTCTCATACTTCCAGAAACTAGAGACAAACCTTTCTTAATCTCGAACTTATACCTCAATCTCACCAGGGCTTACGATGATATACTTGACCAGATACAGGTCTGTTTTATCGCACCAGTTTTTGGTTTAATTCCAGTTGAAATTTCTGACATTTACCCGCTTTCGCAGTACGTATGCAGTTACCCTTTGGATAATCACTTCACCCGGGTGACTATAGTGAAGATCAAAGAGTTCCTGGCAAGGCGAAGTTTCAAGCATGTCATCATAGTCGATAATTCAGAAGATCTCCATGAAGTAGTAAAGCGACTGAAGAGCGGAGTTGCAAATGCAACCTTTGTCAAAGCATTAGATATTGCAGATGATTCTGACAAACTCGTTGAGAGGCTGAACCCTTACTTATCAAAAGTTAGGACCTAGGTATACATAGCATCGTCCTGGACATTTTGTTTGACATCTTGTTTTGTTACCTCATTTTCGATCGCTTCTGCACCCTTGATTAGTGGGCCCACGTCGACCTTGAAGTCGTAATGCGCTCCTAGAGTTTCTATCGTAGTAGCAGCAGCCCTAGGGTCAATCCTCTCACGAGACGCATAAGCCAAAAACGCATATGCTGGAAAACCAAAAATTTCAAAGCGGTTTAACAGGGTAGCAACCGGTCCTACGATTATTTGCTCATCTTCTAACTGTGGTGCACTTTCGAGAATTCCCGTAGGCTTAAAACTCGTCGTGTGAACAATTCTGAAATTTGAATCGTCACGCTTTAGACTGGAATCGAGTCCACCAATAAGCACAACCTCAGAAAAACCTACCTCTTTTATCCACGATGAGAGTTTTCGGAAGAATTCCACCTCAACCTCCCGATAAGGAGGGATTTCAGCTTTGAATAATACGATCTTTCCTTTTTTGAAAAATTCGAACGGAGTGACTATCTTTCCAGAATTAGTACTCGATATCGGGGATGCTGCATCTGTATCGATATATGCAACCCGTTCAGCTTCCATCTTCTGGACCAGGTACTTTACGGCCCAAAATCCGGCTACACCGATACCATGAAAGCCAGTTATCAGGACGCAGTCATTAAACTTAACATCAGAGGGAACGACTTCGAAGGATAACATTGCGCAAACCTTAAAGCACCATCCTAAAAAGTTGTCGAGTATAATATGGAAGTGAAAGTCTTGGGGGCAGCTCGAGAAGTTGGGAGATCTGCCATTTTGATTAAAGGTAAGAAAACTAACATTGTTTTGGATTATGGAATACGAACAGGTCGAGAACCAGCTTTTCCTATCAATGTCCAACCAAAAGATATTGATGGCGTGCTAATAACTCATGCACATCTAGATCATTCAGGGTCGACTCCCATGCTATACCTGTCAGAGGGTGTAGACTCGTATATGACTGGCGTAACTGCTGACCTGTCAGCTCTATTGATACAGGATCTAATAGGGATCTCTGGCTTTTATCTCCCATTTGAGGAAACGGAACTTCGCGCTATGCTCAAGAGAGTAAAGAGGCTCTCTCTGGGGGATGAGATACAGATTGGTGAGTTTAAGATAAAGTTCCATGGTGCAGGACACCTCCCCGGGGCTACTTCGTTAGTGATAGATGATGGAACATCTAGAGTCATGTATACTGGTGATATTGATATCAATCATACCACTCTCTTAAACGGTGCTGATACTGATTATGGTGATCTAGATCTCGTAATCTCTGAGAGTACTTATTCCCAGAATGAACATCCTAAGAGGACCGACGTCGAGGAGGACTTCGTTGAATTCGCAACCCAGATAGTTGAGGATGGTGGAAAACTGCTGGTCCCAGCATTTGCATCTGGGAGAGCCCAAGAGATAGCTTGTGTGCTCGAAAAAGCAGGCTTCAGGCATCCAGTTGCAATGGATGGGTTAGCTCTAAAGGTAAATGATGTCTTGATGAGTAACCAGGAGTTCCTCAAAGATCCCAATCTTTTCACTGAGAGCATCGAAAATTGTGAAGCGGTAAGGGGCTGGAATCAGAGACGCAATGTAACGAAGCATCCTGGTGTCATTATAGCTCCAGCAGGAATGATGGCTGGAGGATCAGTTTTGTTCTATAACGAGCATCTAGCTCTGGATTCAGCAAACGCCATTTCTTTAGTAGCCTACCAAGTTCCAGGAACTCCAGGCAGAGCCCTGATCGATAAGGGGCTAGTTATGATCCGAGGTACAAAAGTCAACGTTAAAGCTAAAGTTAAGCGATTTGACTTCTCAGGCCATACAGGGAGAGACGGACTTTTTGAACTCTTTGGGCGATTTAAGGGGAATCCCAAGGTTCTTGCAATCCACGGGGACGAAGAGAACTGTGTAAAATTCTCTGAAGAAATTAAGACCAAATTTGGTTTTGATGCGGTTGCCCCTAAAGCAGGGGAATCCTTCGTCGTAAAATAAATTCAGAGACGACCTGCTGACCCTCCTAATCTTTTCAAAGTTAATTTGTTATGGGAGACGATACTTCTAAGAACTCAGCTGATGGGCGATCTAAAAAGAAAGATACTAGTTCAAGATCTCTTCTCTTTTTTCCTCTTACAGCAATAACTATCGTCCAAGGAATGACGCTAATTCTA
>JAPUIC010000096.1 GCA_027297425.1 Nitrososphaerota archaeon
CTAGGGATCTCCATGAAGCGCTTAACGCGATATCCAGTGTCCTCATGAGGGAAGGTAGGCTGACAGTAGTAGACCTTGGAAAGCCTAACGGTAGCATTTCTCGCTTCTTTGTAAGTATCTATTGGAGATATTTAGCAGTACTATTGGCAATGATCGCGGTAGGAAGAAAGGGTCGACTCTTTGCAGCACTATATACTACGTATAGGCGCTTGCCCCGGAATAGTGAGCTTACAGAGATGATGAAGAGTGTTTTCTTAGAGGTTGATGTCGAGGTCAAGATGCTGGGAGGGGCTGTCGTAATTAACTGCAAGAAAGATACTCTGCGGAAAGATAGCTTTAGAACGCAGTAAAGGGAAATAGTAATCTAATTACCTAATAGCTATAAATCATGGCCTAGTGGAAGTAATATCGATACTGAACTCGCTCGTGCTCAACGCCTCGCCACATTTATTACATCTACCACCTAGCATCTTCAACACTTCACGAGGACTCTTAAAGTCTGAACCCTTATACAGAACTTGATCACAGGAGCCGCATACTACCTCTAGAGGCAAGTGATATTCAGCTGACTCGACAACTTAAAAAGATATTTCCCAAAAAAAAGAACGGAGGACAGATCTAGAAAGATATATTAAGGCTATAACGCTCGTTATATCTAGAGATACTTTATGGTCGCTCAGGAATCAATGGATCTAGATTACTCAAAGTATGATTTTAAGTATAGCACTGCAGATTATGTCTACAAATCTGAGAAGGGCCTCTCTCGTGAAGTAGTAGAAAGCATCTCAGATATCAAGAAAGAGCCTCAATGGATGAGGGAGTTCAGGCTTAATGCCTTGGAGATCTTCTATACTAAGAAGACGCCTACCTGGGGAGGAGATCTATCAAAGATCAATTATGATAACATTTACTACTACACCAAGCCCTCTGATAAATCCAAGAAGGACTGGAAAGAGCTTCCCGAAGATATAAAGAAGACTTTTGATAGACTCGGAATTCCTGAAGCTGAGAAGAAGTTCCTAGGTGGAGTAGGAGCTCAGTACGAATCAGAAGTAGTATATCATAGTTTAAGGGATGACCTTGCAAAGCAGGGGATCATCTTTCTGGGCATGGATGCTGCGCTTAAGGAGCAGGAAGACCTTGTGAAGAAGTATTTTTCTACCATTATTCCAGCAGATGATAACAAATTCGCTGCGCTAAATAGTGCAGTGTGGAGTGGAGGCAGTTTCATCTACATTCCAAAGGGAGTAAAGACGGATGTACCGCTTCAGGCATACTTTAGGATCAACGGTGAGAATATAGGGCAATTTGAGAGGACTCTGATCATAGCCGATGAAGATAGCCGCATACATTACATTGAGGGTTGTACTGCACCAGTATACTCTAGTGAGTCCTTGCACTGTGCTGTTGTTGAGCTAGTCGCACACAAAAGATCTCATTTGAGATACACTACGATTCAGAACTGGTCAAAGAACATCTACAACCTTGTGACGAAGAGAGCTTATGCCTATGAAGATGCTTGTGTTGAGTGGGTGGATGGAAATCTTGGTAGTCTGCTGACGATGAAGTACCCCTCTGTTTACCTATTAGGCAAGAGGGCAAAGGCTGAGATCATATCGGTCGCTTTCGCAGGAAAGGATAGGCATCAAGATGCTGGAGGCAAAGTGGTTCACCTTGCTCCGGATACCACTTCAAGGATAACATCAAAGTCGATCAGTAAAGATGGTGGTAGGTCAACTTACAGGGGACTGGTTCATGTCGCAAAAGGTGCAACTGGAGTAAAGTCCAGCGTTAGATGTGATGCGTTGCTTATGGACGACATCTCAAGGACAGATACATATCCATATAATGAAATAAATGAACAGAACTGCACGATCACCCATGAAGCTAGTGTAGGAAAGATCGGAGAAGATCGGCTATTCTACCTTATGTCAAGAGGTATATCAGAGATCGAAGCTCTCAATATGATAGTAATGGGATTCTTTTCACCATTTACGAAAGAGCTCCCTATGGAATACTCTGTTGAATTAAATAGACTTATGCAGATGGAGATGGAAGGCGCAGTAGGATAAAGCGTTTCTAATTTCAACTCTTTCCTAACATAAAATACCGATTTCAGGAGTAGATCATGTTTGATTACGATCCATCCAGCTAATCCACCTAAGATCTGTCTAGATCAGGATGAACCGGAATGGTATAGAAAGATACGCCAAGATGCACTTTCTCTATTTGACGAACTTCCAATGGAGTCATCTCCGCTCTATACGAAATATGCTGATTTTACTATAGATCTTTCACATCTTCATCCTGAATCGCCAAAGTCGCGTTCATCTGAGTTGCCAAAGGAAGTGACTGCTTATCTCGAGAAACGAAAGGAGTCGCCCTATGCCTTTCAATTGGATAATGCTGTTCCTGCAATAATGATCCCAGAGCATTATTCTGACAAGGGTTTGATTTTTACGGATTTAGGATCTGCCCTGATAGAACACCCAGAATTGATAAGGCCCTATCTAGAGAAAAGAGCGATTCCGCCCGAGGGAGAGAAGTTAGCGGCGCTAAATATAGCGATGGTAAATTCTGGACTCTTTCTATATCTTCCCAAGGATCTGGAAGTTAGTGAGCCTATCAGAATCCTGACCATTCTTGATAAACCATCATCAGTCGTATTTAATCAACTGATAGTTATAGCAGAAGAGAGATCAAAGGTTTCGATCATAGAAGAGAACTATTCTAGCGAGGCCGTAGAGTCCGGAAAGAACTCTGCTTTCAGCAGTCTAGGGGAGATCTACCTCAATCCTCACTCTGATGTTAGTTACTGCTGTATTCAAGGTCTTGGTGAAAATGTGGTAGCTTTATCAAATCGCAGGGCAATATGTCTAGATGGGTCTTCTGTCTCCTGGACCCTAGGCCATATAGGGGGTCAAATCGTAAGGTCCCGACTCGATTCTTCACTCAGAGGTTATGGTACTATTGCTGAAGCTTTGGAGATCATATTTGGGGATCGGACTCAGATATTCGATATGGATTCAGACCTTACTCATAGAGGTACTGGTACTAATGGAACTATCCTCTCAAGAGGGGTAATGAAGGATAGCTCACGTGCTGTCATGAAAGGGATGATAAATATTGCTAAAGGGGCAAAAAATGCTCAAGCGTATCTTGGTGAACACGCCATGCTCTTGGGAAAGGATGCTAGGGCAGATGCTATCCCTGGGCTCGAAATCTCTACCAATGAGGTTAAGGCGACTCATGCAGCGTCGGTTTCACAGGTTGATCAAGAGGCGATCTTTTACCTTAATACGAGAGGCCTCTCTGAAGATGAAGCGAAGAAGACCCTAGTTCTCGGCTTCTTTGAACCAGCTATTCAAAGAATCGCATCCATGGAGATCCGACAGAGGCTCTTATCGCTGATCAATTCAAAATGGGACGGGGTAAGGGAAGTCTTGGCTCTCCAGCCGGTTGAAAAGGCTGACGAAGATGCGGCAAAACCGGTTAAACGGTTAGGGGCTAAAGAGTTCTTCGAAAGGCATTACAAATACGAGTAGTTAGTCAAAATGACATGGGTTAAGGTATGTCAGGTCTCAGAGCTACCTCCAGGGGAGAAGACCGGACTAGAGGCCATGGGAAAGAATATTCTAGTAGTAAACGTGGATGCTAGTTTCTATGCTGTTGACGCCATCTGTTCTCACGAAGCTCAAGATCTCGGTTCAGGGATCCTGATTGACAACAAGATTACCTGCACGCGACATCTCTCTCAATTCGATGTCACGACAGGGGAAGCCCTAAACACCCCGGCAACGGTCCCATTGCGGAGATTTGAGGTCAAGGTTGAGGGCGATATGGTATACGTTCTGGTCGATTAGAGCTCGTATCTGGAACTTGTGAGTGTACCTAAAGATTAGAGATTATCTTCGGGTATGATTAGATTGCTTTTTATTATGCCATATCGATCCCGCCATCAGGCATAAATTTCATAAGCTGCCAAAAGACAAAAGGCGTATCGCTTGCTCAGATCCCGCCCATATCTAAATCCTACAGTAATTGCGGTTTCGATAGCGTCAGCCAACGTTATGATAGGGTTCGGCCTCTTCATCCCGTTCCTTCCATACTATGCAACCCTTCTCGGTGCTTCTCTGGCCTTGCAGATAGGAGCGTTGGGTTCTGGGTTCGTGATAGCACGAGCGCTCACTTCGGTTCCTTTTGGGAAGCTCTCAGATAGAATAGGTAGAAAACCGGTCATAGTGGTGGGTCTCCTGTTCTATACAGTTGGAACATTGGTCTTTCCATTTGCCCAAACTTGGATACATCTAGTGTTGTTCAGGGTAATCCAGGGAATGGGAGGAGGGATGTTCTGGCCTGCTGGAACAGCGTTGATTACCGACAGTGTTCCTCCTGGACAGAGGGGCAGAGCCTTAGGCTTCTTTCATGCATGGGTGATGTTAGGTCTGGTATTTGGACCTGCTATCGGTGGTGCAGTTCAGGTATATGGGTTAGAATTCCTAGGCTTGCAAGAAATAGACAGCTATAGGATCACGTTCTATGTGGGAGGTCTTTTTGCGATCGCCTCGGTAATAGCAGCCTTCATTTTGATCAAGGAGCCGAAGAGAAGACAAGTAGTTACAGGTAAGATATTGGATTTATCGATCGCCCCATCACTGAAAAGGACTTTTAATGCGCTCATGGCCGTGAGATTTGCGAATGGTTTCGCTTTGGCCTTTATTCAACCAATACTAGCTCTTTACATGGTCGATACTCTTGGTCTAGTTCGAACTACAGCAGTTATTTGGATGGCTGCAGCATTCTTTGTCTCGGGACTCGTCGGAGCGGGAATACAGTTTCCTGCCGGTGCTCTGGCCGATAAACGAGATAGGAAGAAGATCATGCTTCTCGCTATGTCCGCAGGCGCCATCGCCACCGTCTTAATGCCATTTGCTGGAACGGTCATCTTTATTGTGATCCTGATGGCCATTCGGACCGGGTTTTTGGGACTGTACCAGCCATCTGTTTTATCCCTTCAGCAGGACATCATACCCAGCGACGCTCGAGGGAAATTTACAGGGTTGGGAGATGCAGCTTGGAATCTAGGTGCTATTATCGGCCCGCTAAGTCTAGTCCTATATGACTTCGTCGACAAGGCATACCCATTCTACCTAAGCGCGATAGTGAGTTTCGCTACGGTAATCATGTTTTACATTGTCGGTAGAGACCCGAAGAGTCTGAAATCGAAAGCTTGATTAGAATTCTTTAGCTGCGACTAGATGCGATACTAGATTACGGTCAGCTCAGTCGGATACTCATAGAGTCGAGTAGGAGGGCCTTCCCTTACTATGAAGGAATCGGCCAGAAAGACCCCCGCCAGTTCATCCTTTCTAACTAAGCTTACCTCCACACAAGCGAGTCTGCCCGCAATAAGTTCTCTTGACTTGAACGGTCTTCCAATAGCCTCCCAAGATTGAAATTGACCTCTTTGAGGTACCATCGGCCCGTTCCCGATAAGGCCCGAGGGTAAACTATGAAGAAGCGGAGGACCTCCAGATTTGTATCCAGCCTCATCTATAATATCACCGACCTTCACTATATCCTCAGTCGTGTTGCCTGCCCGGAGTTGGCCCACGATCTTATGATAGACCTCAAAAGCCACTTCCAACATATCTTGATACTCTTTCGTAGGTTCCCCGAATGTTATTGGCCAACCACACTGAGCTTCATACCCATTGTATTCTGGACCGATTTCCGTAAGGACTATATCCCCGGTCTTTAGAATACGATCTCTAGGTCTCGCACTAGTATCGTCTGCGTCCGGATCTAACATAGAATGTGAACCGATTAGCATCATATTTTCATTCTCTCCTCCATTGGCAATTGATGTTGCTACAGCCGTTGCGAAGATATCATCCTCCTTCATCCCCGGTTTTAACTTGTCTCTTAAGGCTTCGAGGCATAGATCCCCGATCTTCCCAGCCTTTTTCATCCATACTTCCTCTTCCTCACTCAGTGGGAAACGGACCTCCTTCCACCAAGCTTCTTCTACAAATTCGAAACTTGCTGAAGGGAGCTTAGTTTTGAGTGTCTCCCAGATATCCCTAGGCATCTTTGATGTATGTTCAACTATCCCTATCCTTCCAGACTGAAGTCCCAGCTCTTCTATTCTATGGACAGTCAGTGCTCCTGATGGACCTCCTCTTAGATCATCTATTATAGACCTATAGAGCCTATGAGCATAGTTTGGTACCGCACCACAAATCGCGGGATCTCCGTCTTTTGGGAAGACCAAAAAACAGCATGCTTCCATGCTTCCGATGAAATCGGTGGCATATCGGATATTAGACCATCCCTTCTGCCATGCGGTATTACCTCCAGCTATTAGCAAACAGTCGAGTTGGTGAGCATCCATAAAGCGTCTAATCTTGTCCCATCTGCGTCCATATTCCTTATCGGAAAATCTATCGAATGGAGTCTTCTTCCTTAGATAATCGAGCTTTTCTTTTTCTTGAGTAAGATAAGTTACAGATCCCTTTGAAACTATGATACCTCTCATGGATAATTCTTGGTTGAGTTCTCGCTAGTCCATTTATGTATTTAGTTAGTTTGGGATTAAGACTGCGTGTGCTATCTCTTTTAACCGCGGCCGTTACTCGACAGTTATTGAGGATCTGCGGATGCTCGTCCTAGGCTGCAATGACAGGAGTAAATTGTCCCCTTTGACTCCTTTAGACCGTTTAGAACGGCACCATGGCCACTACCGAGCTCTTCGGAGGCTACTTCATCAAGTTTCTTGAAGGATAATTCAGAGAAGAACTTTGTGGGAGAGAGTTCCTCCCTAACCATTGGATATAGCCCTACATATACGTAGCAGAGATCCCAATGGGTCTCGCCTTTGAATGCAGCGCTTTCTCCGGCGTGTGATTGCACCTGGGCGAGTGAAAGCTCATAGTTTCTCAAGCCCAACTGGTCCTCCATAACCCTATTCGCAGCATCCTCAGGATGCTCGCCCAACTTCAAGTATGTAGCCGGAAGTCTCCATTTGTCAGCCCAGCCTCCTGGCTTGGTCTTATTGAGGTTAAAATTATCAGCCCATAGTTCTGGGTTTGTAACCTTACCCATAAGGTACGAATCTCGCTTTCTCACTATTACAAAAGAGGATATACAGGCACCACCAGGTGGGTGGCCATCAGTAGGGCCGTAACGTGCGAATCGTCTTTGCGGCATTACACATTCTCCTGCATACGTAGCTTTCTAGCTAACTCCTTCCACCGCTCACCTACCCGTCGTGCATTCCCTGCGATTTCCTCCGGAATCGCACCATAAGGGTGCCTAACAGGACCTGCACGGATGTATCCTGCTGCATCAAATCTAATCTTCGCCATCGGTATGTTGTAAATACTGAACAAATGTGGATCTCCTCGAGGATACCAGCCCTCGTAAGCTGAGGCTATCTGTTCCGACAGATCTCTTGCCCTATCAATATCTTTGGAGAAGATTGCCTCCCGAAGTTTTACCAGTGGAAATGGATCGCAGCTTGCGCTGGGTGACCAGCAAGCAAGTGTGTCTTCGGGAAACCAACTCCAGGCAACAAACCAGTCGCGGTCGGTTGGCATCATCCTTATTCGTCCCTTTACTTTTTTGACAGTGGCTCGATAATTTGCCCAGTCAAACGTAGTGTACTTAGAGCCTACTACCTGTGGTATTTCAGCTAGTTTTTCATAAGTATTGGTCCCGACGCGTCCCTTGAATGCAGATGGGTTATCATAAATTATAATTCCTAATTCTGGTACCGCTTTCGCTATCTCACTATAGAATTCGACTATAGCCTCTTGGGACATCTCGCACCACATAGGTCGGCCAAGAAATAGACCCTGGGCACCGATATCCCTTGCAAATGTCGCTCTTTTGATTGTATCACGTGTATTGAGCGTAGTAGCACCTACGATAATCGGAACCCGCCCCTCCGCAGCATTTACGATCACCGGGTTGATTTCACGCCACTCCTCTTCGGTCAGCGTCGAACCCTCACCAAGAGTGCCGCAGGTCATTATTGCATCTACCCCGTCGTCTATAAGGGCCTTAGTTGCTCTAGCTGTTTCCTCAAGATCTACTGTAGATTCAGCGGTTGCACTAGCAGCGTCCGGTTTTGAAGGGGAGGGTATAATCGAAAAAATTCCCTTTACGGCTTCGTAAGTAAGCCTGAGGTCACCTGACATGTCTCCATCTCACCTTAGAAATCATATAAAATCTTTCGATCCGAAATCATGTCTTTTGGGAATCAAGATATTCTCTTAATGCCGTGCTCCCTCCACTCATTAATGGCGGAGAGTGGTAGGCTATCAGAATTTCAAAGTTGAGATCCCTGAGTTTCCCCAGTGATTCGACTGCCTCTCTCGGAGAAGCAGTCATCGGCGGCTTAGTTAGCCCTACCTTACCATCAAAGAGTTTCATCGAGTCAACAGCTGCCAAACAGGAAAGGTCTTTGAAGTAGAGAGCTATCAGTCCCGGTGTATGCCCGGGGACATGATATATTACCGTTTCACCGACAGTATCGAGTACGTCTCCTCCTCGGAGCACTCTGTCTGCCTTGATATTTTCGTACTCAGGATCGGGATGTAGTCTAACCTGTATTGCCGCGATCTCCGCATTATCATATTTTGGGAAAAGTTTCCTAAGCTGATCATCTGTGAAGTGTTCTCCGGAAATCACTCGTTCATCAAATTCGGGTGCCATAACGGTGCAACCAGTTATTCTCTGAATCTCTGCTGCAGATCCTACATGATCTGGGTCATAGTGGGTTAGGATGAGACTTTTTACCTTAGAGGGTGCTGTACCTACACTAGCAAGATAATCTATTGTAATCTTAGCTTGGCCCGGAAAACCACAGTCAACGAGATGAACTGAACCATCGGCCCCGAAAAGTGCCAGTGGGTTAAGGGAAATGCCTGATGGTGCTTTAATTCCATCTACAATATGAAGCCCTTTTGCTATTTCCAAGATATCTAGACAGTGTTGAATGATTTCCGCTATCTAAAAGTTTCTTGGGCAATTAGGTTATTGGATGGACATTCGATGATGCGCGTTTGTTACTCTATCTATTCTAATGATATTATCAACAAAGAGTGATGAGCGCTTCTGTTCTAAAGTCTCCTACTTTATACGATTCACGTACTCTTCCGCAGTCTTAACGCCGTAGAATTTTCCCGTCCGATACATAATTCGAGGATGGACTCCCATCTTGAATAGTCGACTTAAATCTCCCTTCGCGACAGCATCTTTCTCTTCTTGAGTGAGATCGTATCGGTTAAACATCTCATCCGGATTGTTTCGGAAGAGCTCTATAAGCTCCTTATTCCTAAAAGGAGCTGGTCTGGTTAGGTCCCATAAGAGCTTTGTAGTTTCATATAATGTCATGATTAATCATCCTGAATTAGGAGGATTCCATACCATAAAGCCTAGCCCTGTAAGCCACTCGGGAACTCGATAGTAGTTCATCATTTCAGCTCTTCCGCCTTCTACAGAACCAATGAGTGCTATCCATTCCAAATTTTCGAGAGTGCCATTCCCAGCGTTCTCCATGCTTGCGGTTGAATATATGGCCAGTTCATCTTTAAGCCTGCCCTCCTCGATCGACTTCAAGAAGCTTTTGTCATATTCGTCAGCCACTTTACCCATACGTCCGTCTCCGAATGAATGTGATAGGCCTGCTGCCGCTAAGATTGCCACTTTTACGTTCTGATCTTGCTCCGCTATAGCTTTAGCTAAAGCTACACCAAATGCATAACATCTTTCGGAAGGGACATAGGGCGGTACCATGGAATTGATATGAATCGGTATCACCGGAGTCTTGAAGTCTGGGTCTATAAAATTCAAAGGCACTTGGAACGCGTGATCTAAATCCATCTCCGCGCAAAATGTGATATCAAACCCTTTGGATATCATGCTATTGACTAATTGCATCGAAAATGTTCGGTTTCCCTTGATTCTCATCGGGTCGAGTCTGGCACGTGATTGAAGCAGTTGATATGAATCAGCCACGCCGATGGCAAATGATGGAATATTGTCCAAGAAGAAGTTATTCAAATGATCAGATGAAAGTATAATAATAATATCTGGAGATTCTTCCTCAAATCGTCTACGCATAGTATCCAATGAACCGAAGATGTTTTTTCTTCGCTCTTCATCTAGGATCTCAGGGTTGATGGTTAGATCTAGTACATGGGGCCCACCTAAGGCTAAACAGATCCTTGACATTCAAAGATAATCGGTTAGGCCCGGATATAAATCTAGAGCTTGATAGTCATGGAGAATTAATCTAACTATTGAGATAAGATCTAGCGATATTGTATTTACTCATGCCCTCATTCACATATGAGTGTTTTTCATATTCAGTCCTACAGCGTTAAGTCAGTCAAGGATAGATGCTAATCTCCCTTTCTGATAGTCCTGAACTGCCCGTTGGATCTCTTCCTCAGTATTCATGACAAAGGGTCCATACCTCGCGACGGGCTCCTTCAAAGGGACTCCACCAAGTAGTAGCAATTCAGTAGGTTTGGAGACATTGTCTAACACATTAATCTGAATAGTTTCTCCGTCGCCAAGAATAGCCATTTGACCCTCTGTAACAACCTTAGAGTCAGTACCAATTGTAGCTTCCCCCTTAAAGACATAGATCAAACTGTCATAATCTCGCGGAATCGCTTCAACTACTCGACCACCGGCCTGGATGATGTAGTGGAGGTAAATTATCGGGGTGCGAGTATCTATAACTGCACTAGGTCCTAATTTAGATCGTCCAGCTATTACTCGGACGGTAGCCTTACCATCACTACTCTCGCCTTCAGGGATAGTACTACTCGGAACCTCTTGGTATCTAGGCTTCATCATTTTATCTCGAGAGGGAAGGTTGACCCATATCTGAAAACCATGCATAAGGCCGCCTGTCTCCTTAAACCGTGGGTCGGGCATCTCGGAATGAATTACGCCACCTCCGGCGGTCATCCACTGGACATCTCCAGGACCTAGTTTACCCTTATGCCCACTAGAGTCCTCATGAATGATCTGGCCAGCGAGTAAGTACGTGACGGCTTCGAAACCTCGATGGGGATGGTCTGGTGCACCTATGGCCTCACCTGGCTTCCAGGTGACAGGTCCCATTTCGTCCAGTAAGAGAAATGGATCTACATGCGATAGATTACGCACGGGAAAAGGCCTTCTGACCGGAAACCCGCCACCCTCCATAGTTTGCAAGCTATCGATGACTTCTTTTACTGCTTTAGCTACCAAGGTTAATACCTCGTTATGTCAGCGTAGTAGAGCGATACGGACGATGACTTTACGATCATATTCTCAAGAGATTTTCTTGTTCCAAATTCATCTTGGTTTAGGGAGACCATTATGGCAATCAAAAACTGTTTTATCAATTTAAAGATTCCAAGCAGATTAGTTAGGTGAGCGTAGATATTAACGAGTATGATCCTGAGTTGGTGAGATGAAAGGGCCTAAAGACTATCTGAAATTAGAGTATTTTGCTTACATTATCTTTAAGGCAATGGCAGAAAGAGAAAAGGACGCCTCAAGGCGGAAAGTTCTTGAACAGCTTAAGGAGAAAGAATATGAGCACTATGAGTTTTGGCGTGGCTACACTAAGATCACTGAGGTGCCTCAGGTTAGTAGCTTCGGGGTTCACATCAGGGTAATCATAGCAGCCATTTTGGGCCTTACCTTCACCTTGAAATTGCTCGAGAGATTTGAGTCGGACGTTGTTGAAGGCTATCAACAATTGGTAGGTACTATCGATAAGAAGTACAAAGCAGGGCTAGAGGCGATCTTGAAGGATGAGATGGAACATGAGAGCTTCTTCCTCTCACAGATAGGTGAAGGTCGTCTCAGGTACATGAGTTTCATCGTATTAGGTCTGGCTGATGCCATTGTTGAGATATCCGGGGTTCATGCAGGTTTCCTAGGTGTTACAAGCTCTACTTTGATAGCTGGAGTGGCAGGATTAGTCGTTGGGTTTGCGGCTGCAATCTCGATGGCTTCAGCTGCCTACCTCCAATCTAAACAGGAGACAGGAAAACCTTCAGTTCCTGCTGCAGTTTCTACAGGAGTGGCATATATTATTGCGGTGGTGCTGTTGGCCCTCCCGTATTTCATCACTGATAATATGCCGTATGCCTTTGGGAGCTCAATTGTTATAGCAATATTCTTAGTCGCGGGATTCACCTTTTATGGTGCAGTCATAAACGATACAAAATTTAGTAGAGATTTCTTTCAGGCCGTCGCCCTTACTATAGGGACTGCCATAGCAACCTACTTCTTCGGGCTATTAGTCGGTCAGTACTTCGGCATACAGAGCCTCATATGATCTAGAGAGGTTAGTCCAGGCTCCCGATCCGGCTAATGACTCAGGATTTCAAAAAGTCTCACAACGATAAAAAAATGGATGCTCCGAGCGGGATTCGAACCCGCGATCCACGGCTCGAAAGGCCGTTATGCTTGACCGGGCTACACCATCGGAGCTCATGCAAATCGCGATTCAAGGTATATTTTAGCATTATCCAGGTTTGACGAAGAAACGGCTT
>JAPUIC010000097.1 GCA_027297425.1 Nitrososphaerota archaeon
GTAATACCTACCTACCAAGAAAAAGAGAACCTCTTAGATACCCTATCCGACTGTCTCTCAATACTTGAGAAACAGTCCTTAGAATCTCATATTTTGGTAGTCGATGATAACAGTCCAGATGACACTGCTACGTTGGTGACAAATTTCATAAAGTCTCATCCTTCGGTCCATCTGATAGTAAGACCCAAAAAAATGGGCTTGGGCTCGGCTTATATGGATGCGTTTAGGTGGGCGAAAAAAAACCTTCCATCTGATTTTTTTATCCAGATGGATGCTGACCGATCACACCCTCCTGAGGCAATTCCGCGACTGATCCAACCGCTTATCTCCTCATATGATGTCGTCCTCGCCTCGAGGTATGTAAGCTTCGGTGGATCCTCTGACCGACTTCTTCGAAGAATACTGAGTACCTTCACTAATAATATCCTGTCCTTGATACTCCGTTTTCAAGTAGGTGATTGGACTACCGGTTATAGAGCCGTGAGAGCAGGGATGGTGGATAGATTGCTTGAGAGTCGAATGATAACTCCTGGATATGAATATCAGGTACAGAGCCTCTTAACCTATATTCAGAACGATTGCCGCATACTAGAAGTACCATACATATTTGGAGAACGATCTAAAAACAAGTCTAAGTTTGATTTGAGGGCGATGGCGGAATTCGCAAAGGGTATACTCCCACTCTTGGTACAAAGACGCTCCTGACCCCTATGAGCTAAGGTTTTCTAGTGGTCTTAGTCCTATCGTACCGTGGTCATTCGAGTCGAGCATCTTGTAAAAAAATACAAAGATCTCACGGCTGTAAATGATATCTCATTCAAGGTAAAGAAGGGGGAAGTCTTTGCTTTCCTAGGGCCTAACGGCGCTGGTAAGACCACAACGGTTGAGATACTTGAATGTTTGAGAAACCCTACATCAGGTTTGGCAGAAGTTCTTGGATATGATGTATCGGATAAGAAGGGCCAGGATGAGATTAAGGCGAGAATCGGTGTCTTGCCTCAAGATTTCAGTACATTTGACTTACTAGATTGTCGAGAAAATCTAAAATATTATGCAAAAATGTACGGTAACGATAACTGTGATATCGACGGATTGATATCACTAGTAGCGCTCGATGAAAAGGCAAAATCACGGTACAAGACTCTCTCAGGAGGGTTAAAGCGGCGGCTTGCAATCGCGATCACTCTGGTTAACGATCCCGAGGTTGTATTTCTGGATGAACCAACCTCTGCCTTAGATCCTAAAGCCCGGCGTGAGATCTGGACAGTGATAGAAGGGCTAAGAAGAAAAGGCAAAACTATCTTTCTAACAACACATTATATGGAGGAGGCGCAAGCACTCGCAAATAACGTATGTATCTTAGATAGGGGGGAGATAGTAGCGGAAGGTACTCCGAGTGGACTAATCTCTAGATACGGGGGCAATACCAACCTGGTCCTACAAGGCGACCCGAAGGATATTATCAAGGATCTCCCAACAGCAGGAGTAGAACGATTGGAAGATAAGATTAAGATCTCACTCAAAGAAGAGGATTCAGTAAGGAAGATCTTAGGGAAGATTTCCCGCAGTGGCATGGAATTGGAGAGACTAGAGATAACCAGACCTAGTTTAGAGGATGTATTCCTAAAGCTTACTGGGAAGCGGATTAGCGACGAGGGAGCTGTTCATTGAAGTTCTCATTTGGTAGAACCTTGATGGTAGCAACTGGCCATATACGTGGCTGGTACCGAAATCGAAATAACATCTTCTGGACTCTTGCCTTCCCCATAATAATGATGGTTCTATTTGGGGGGATATTCGGGTTCTTTCAAGGGTCTAGAACTGAAGTATTCATTCAAAACGAAGATGTCACCGGAGGTATTCCATCAGATCTTTCCGTTCGTCTAGTTAGCCTAATAGAATCTTCTGACCTGGTAACTCTAAGAACGCTCGAGGGTGCAGATCAAACAGCTATCTCCCACATAATTCTGATACCGAGTGGCTTTGAAGAGGATGTGAAGAGGGGCCGAGGTATTCTCACCCTGAAAGAGACGGGTAGCGGATCTATTGGCGAGACTCTGATATTTATCTTAGATACCCTGAACATAGAAGTCAGCGGAACACCTCGGTCTATAACTCTCCGGGAGGAAGCCCTCGATTCGAGGGGTTCTTTGAACTTTGTAGAATTCCTAATGCCCGGAATAATCGGAATAACCATAATGACTGGAGGCGTCTTTGGGGCCATCCATACCAATACCAAATACAGGGCAAACCATGTCCTGAGGAAGTTAGCAACAACCCCGCTTAGGAAGTCAGAATGGATTGGCGGCATGATGATCTACCAACTCGTCCTGTCTTTGATCGCAACGGTGATAATAATCTCAGTAGCATTCATAATTTTTGGGCTTACCTTAGTCCCTCACGTCGTTGCCATATTGGTTCTCATTAGTGGAGCGCTAGCTTTCCCGGGAATAGGGATGTTACTAGCGAAATTCGTTCCTGATGAAGAGTCGGCAGAAGCAACAGGAAACGTAGTTACTTTTCCCATGATGTTTCTCTCTGGGACATTTTTCCCGCTGGATGTAATGCCCCAGTCCCTTCAAGTGGTGGCAAAGTTCTTTCCTTTAACCTACCTTAACGAGGGGCTGCGAGCCGCCTTCTTTTTTGGGGATATAGAAACGGCTTTGTTTGATGCAGCTGTACTGGTTATCTTTGGGGTTACTCTCCTGGTTATCGGGAGTCTAGTAACCAGCTGGAGAGAAGAATAGTTGCTCTCTTGAAATGCTAACTGCTATTACTTAGTCTACCCTGAGACTCTCTATAATCTTGAAGCAGTGACTCTCGGTAAAGACATCCGCAGCACCTAGTTTATCCTTCCACTTCTCTTCAGTCAACTCTGTACATTTTGCTGTTACTCTATCTAGATAGGTATCAAAGAGTAGCCATACGTTCTCAAAGCCAATCTCTCCTGCTACAGCCATAAAGTCAACCGATTGAAGGGCAGTAATTGAGTTCGCTTGGATATCTTGGAAATATTCTCTCTGAATTTCAACATCTTGGCGGGTTCCTAGGCGTTCTATATGTCCTGAAACAAGCACTTCAAAATCAAATTCCAATATTTGATCATGAGCTCTTAAGAATGCAGTAGCATCCTCCGCTATCGCCAAGTCCAAGAATGGAGACCATCCTGGGAAAATAACGTCTATGAACATAAGCACCTTGTGTTCTGGTGCATAGATGAAGATGTTACCGGGCTCGTGGGCCGGTCCCTTGTATGATAGCTCTAAGGTCTGGCTACCAACCGTGAGTGTCATCTCGTCAGCAAATGTCTGGGTTGGCAGTGGTATAGGACCGCCACCTACAAAAGTTCCCCATGGAACAGGCTTCCGGTCAGGATCGTTCGCATTCACTAACTTTAGCTGAGCTAAAGTAGCTTCGTGAGCGATAATGATTGCATCAGAAGGAAACATGCTTGCCGCAGCGAGATGATCTGCATGAGTATGACTATAGATTACGTGGGTTATCGGCTCATTTGTAACTTCTTTAATACCGTCAAGCAGTTTTTGTCCGATACTTGGTGGAGCATCTACAACGATAACTCCCTCTCCCGTAGTAAGGAACATTGCGTGGTAGGTTCCTTCTGTCAACCAATAGATTCCGCTACCCGGTTCTCCGAGTTCCTGAACGAGGTAACCCTTGCTCTGATCTATTGGGGGTCCTCTAGCTGAATCAGGGACGGGGGCATGAATCTTCTCAGCCATCATAGCTTTCTCATCCGGTTCCTGAGGTGCGACAGCAGGCGTTATAGGTTCCTGAGATGAGATGGATGGTGCTGCGAGAAATCCCACTGCAGTTCCAACAACGAGCCCAACTACTAGTAAGATTACTCCAATTACCTGAGACTTTGATTTTGACTTTAGCACCTTAGACATTACTCTGCTGCAGATATGATGGGGATAAAAGGGTTATGTCTTACATAAAATAGTCTGTAAAACCAGAGACTTCTTATTCTGGGACCTTAAATTGTGTAGGAATTGGTAAAGGTTGAAGTCGAAAAAGACACTGTCGTCTTTAGCTTCACTGGAATACAGAAGTTCTTGGCAATGAAGCGTACATTAAGGATTCCTCGTAGATCGATAGTAGAGGTCTCAACAGAGAAAGTCACATTATTATGGTACGCCCGTCGATTAGGAACTCATCTTCCCAAATTTTTCATGGCAGGAACTTTTTGGATAAAAGAAGGAAAGTCCTTTTGGTATGTGAAGAATGGATCGAAGTGTATCACCTTAAGATTAAAAAATCACGAATATTCTAAAGTCATCGTTGAAATTGATGATAAGGAAGGTACAGGAGA
>JAPUIC010000098.1 GCA_027297425.1 Nitrososphaerota archaeon
CATCCCTACTGCCTGCATGAATCCATAACAGATGGTAGATCCAACAAATTTGAAACCCCTATTCTTCAGATCCTTGCTCATTTCATCGGATTCTTTAGTAGTGGTGGGATAATGTTCGAGTTTCTCAAATTTATTGACTATTGTTTTACCATTAACAAACTGCCAGATGTACTTTTCAAAAGAACCAAATTCCTCTTGAATCGCTATAAAGTTCTGAGCGTTTGAGACTGCGGCATTAATTTTTAGTCTATTACGGATAATGGCAGGATTATTGATTAATCGTTCGACATCATCTTTCGAATACCTGGCAATTTTTAGAAAGTCAAAACCATCGAATCCCTTCCTATATCCTTCCCTCTTCTTCAATACTATACTCCAACTTAGTCCTGCTTGAACACCCCCCAGCATAAGAAATTCGAACAATTTTCTGTCATCATGTACAGGAGAACCCCATTCCTCATCATGATACTTGACCATTAGAGGATCGTTTCCAACCCAACCGCACCTTACTTTCTCGACCATTCAAGCTTCCCTGCTAAAATCCAATCTTATCGTCTCAAAGGTACGAGCCCTAATCGACCTGAGAGTTAGACTGGCGGAGAAGCCAAATTCCTGCCCTGATCTACAGTACCATGTGGGTGATCTACAGTACCTTGTGGGTGATCTATAGTAGTATGTGGGGATTCTTTCAGTTCTCGAATGCATTGTCTATAGAGGTCGATTAATCTGGGGACAACGACATCAACATCATAATTGTCTTTCACCCACTTTACCGCTTGATTGCCCATAGTGTGGGCTAAATTATTGTCAGAAAGCAACCTTATTATGGCGTTTGCAGTACTCAACGGATCATTTGGCGGAACCAGAATGCCTGAGTAACCGTCTTTCACCACCTCGGCAACGCCGTTTTCGGCGGAGTTAACACCAACAACTGGCTTCCCAGCCGCCATCCCCTCCAAAAAGACCATGCCGAAGCATTCTGTTACACCTAAGCTTACCACGACATCAGCGGCAGAAAATAAATCAGGTATCTGATTCTGCGGTATTGCCCCGTCAAGAAATCTGATGCTATCCTCGGCGCCAAGAGTCGATGCCATCTGAGCCAAGTCTTCCTTGAACTTTCGTACCTTCTCGGGGTATACTGGATCATTCCCCATTAACAGAAGCTTGACATCAGGTATCTCCCGCTTTATCAGATGTAGAGCTCTTAGTAGAGTGTGCAGACCTTTCCCACTTTGGTTTTTGAACGAGACACCCTCCCGACCTACAAGTCTCGACGGAAATAGCAAGATAGGCTCTTTTCCAAAGCCCATCTTCCTTCTGATCACTTGACCATCAGCCATGGTAAACTTCAAAGTATCTATCATATTTGGTAATGCATGAATCTTTCCTGCTGGAACTCCCCCCTTGATGAGATCGAAGGCAGACTTCGACGTCAAGACTATCACTTTAGAGAATGGGAGATAAGAAAACAGGTAGTGAGCAAAATCGTCATCTGTGGAGTTATGGATCGTTATGACTACGGGAATACGACTCAAATCGACCTCTTTTAGGAAACTGAAGAGGAACATTGCATACTGCTTCATCTGATAGTTATGCAGATGGATTACATCTACCTGCTTTTCCTCGACGATCTTTGAGAGCAGCTTCCCAGGAGCTTTAAAATCGAAATTAGATGGATCTATTACACCATTTTCAGGTACGTCCAGTTGATTAGCACGAATCACTTCTACGCCTTCAATAATCTCAGAGCCAACCCTATCAGAAAAACTGCCCGTAAGAATTATGGGCCTATGACCTTTTTTCCTCATACCTATCGATGACTCGTATACTACTGACTCTACTCCACCTATTACTGGCAGGAAGAATGGCGTTACCGATAGTATCGTCAGTTTATGTCGGTATTCACTATTTTCATGCTCTAACAAGTCGGGATCTCCAAGATTAGGTATTGCCTCTGCTTTCAATACAGAAATCGCCTTATTGAGCTCTGAGGGGGCTAAACTCGCTATTTACGGTATTAATCCTTCAATTCACAACAATAATGTACCTGTTACGCCTTATAAACGGATCATTTCATGCACGGGCAATCTATTGACTAGATAATGTATGAAGACTAGCTAAGAGCGAACAAATTTGGGGAAAAGGTCCGGTCTGATTAAACGGTTTACAGAAATCCGGCGGTTCATCTATACTTTAAAGATTCCACTTAGAGCCTCTATAACGCACATCTTTCAGTGAAATCAGAATTCCCTCGGGTTGGGCTTCCCGTAGTAAACGTGCACCGTCAGGCACGACTCCCAGCAGGATCTCTAGCAGATAGATCAATGCACCAGAAGCCCAAGCTTGTGGAGCGTTAGCGGCAGGGTAAGGAACTGGGAAGGAAAACTCACGACGTGGATAACCTGCGAAAAGCTCAGGTAAGCGGTTATCATGGAAAGACGTCGCAGCATCAATGATAGAATAGGCAACCTCATTTGCCTCTCTACGGAAGCCATACCGGGCCATCCCTGCTGCAATAAGAGAATTATCATGAGGCCAGATACTCCCATTATGATATGAGAGCGGATTGTATCGGGCCATTTCAGTGGAAAGAGTCCTGATACCCCAACCACTGAACATGTCGGGGGCCATAAGCCGATCCACTACCTTCTTGGCTTTGCTTTTGTCTACAATTCCGGTCCAGAGACATTGACCTACATTGGAGGCAATACTGTCAACCTTCTGCTTACGCTTGTCGAGCGCAATCGCGAAGTAACCTTCATTAGACATCCAGAACGCTTTGTTAAACATGGCTTTCAGATCTCGGGCCTGTTCGTCCAAAGCCCGTGCCTTATTTTCATCCCCTAGTATTCTGTAAACCTGGGCCATCTTGATCCTGGCATCGTAAGCATATCCTTGCACCTCTGCCAGCGCAATTGGGGCCTTTGCGATACGTCCATCGGCAAAAGAGGTAGAGTCCCACGAGTCCTTCCAACCCTGATTTCTAAGTCCTTGCTTAGTCTTGGCCTTGTATTCCAGGAACCCATCGCCATCAGCATCCCCATATCTATCTACCCAACTGAGTGCATTTTCCGCAACAGGTAACATCC
>JAPUIC010000099.1 GCA_027297425.1 Nitrososphaerota archaeon
GTAACATAGAGCTCTTCTTCCATTCCTTGCCGATCAGTCGTAGACCGATAGAGGTTTTTTCAGGTCCTGCTTGTAATAAGCATCTGGCACGTGATGTTTGGTTAGAGCTCGACTTGGCCGGGTCTGAGCTTCTTGTCATCGGGACATCTAACTTTGATTTTATACTAGAGCCTATCAAACCGATTGAGCCTCAAAAGATTCGCGTCATGAAGATGGATGAGGTCCTGCAGAGAGCTTCTGAATCAGAATGGGTCCCATGTAAAGAGGGAGAGGTCGAGTTCGTCTTTCAAGAAGAGTTCAGTGTGTATCTATCACTTCCCATTCTGAGAGAGATTGGTTGGGAGAAGTATGCAGTAGCTGGAAAAGATCGAGTTCCGGATAGACTTGTTCAGATTACTATCGATGAAGCAATGACTGGTGTGAACTCCAACCTAAGTTTTTGGTTAGAACTAAGTTCGATGATCCAGCGGGAGAGGAGAATAAAATTGGAGAGTCCATGCATTCCTGTGCGGTTACCCTTAGCACAGATCCGGTAAGATGAGTTCGAGGCCTCCTAGTCTCTTATTATTACTTACACGGAAGGAATCTTACCGTAGCTTCCATCTCATCGAGGATATCTCGGAAGGCGTTGAGGGTGCTATCGACTTCCTTGATAGTCGTGTTCTTGGATAATGATATTCTAATCGCGCAGTGAGCATCCTCATTACTCATCCCCATGGCTAAGAGAGCATGAGATGGTTCGGGAGAGCCTGACTTACAGGCAGAACCAGATGAAAGAGCGATACCCTTCTGGTCCATCGCTAACACCAGAGACTCACCCCTTAGGTTTGGAAGTGTCATGTTCAACGTATTCGGCAGCCTCTTATCCGGATGACCGTTTACTCTTGCTTCAGGAACATGCTTCTTTATTCCAGCCTCTAATCGATCTCTGAGGACCTTAACATTCTCCATCTCGCGGAGTGTAGAAATAGCCAATTCAGCCGCCATTCCCATGCCCACAATTCCTGAAACGTTCTCAGTGCCTGATCTGAGCCCACTTTCCTGCTCTCCCCCATGTACTAGAGGCTCAAGCTCAATCCCTCTTTTCACGAATAAGACTCCAACTCCCTTTGGTCCGTAAAACTTGTGTCCCGACAAGGTAAGTAGATCAACATCAAGATCTTCCACATCGATTGGAATCTTACCCGCTGCTTGAACAGCGTCAGTGTGGAAGAACGAACCACCATCATGGGCTATCTGTGCCAACTCCTTAATTGGCTGAATTGTTCCTACTTCATTATTAGCCATCATCACTGAAACCAGAATGGTATCCTTAGTCATGGCTTTTTTCAACTTCAGAGGATCCAGCAGACCGTGCTGATCCACGCCGAGGTAAGTAACTCTGAAACCCTGTTCTTCAAGAAAGTGGCAGCTGTTGAGTACAGCAGGATGCTCCACTTTTGTAGTGATTATGTGAGTACCCTTCTTTC
Organism: Nitrososphaerota archaeon; assembly: GCA_027297425.1. Classification (GTDB taxonomy): domain Archaea; phylum Thermoproteota; class Nitrososphaeria; order Nitrososphaerales; family JAPUIC01; genus JAPUIC01. The sequence goes on from JAPUIC010000099.1 coordinate 1,470, forward strand.
TGAAGGCGAAGGCGATCCCTTTCAGGGCGAGATTATCTGCCTCAGTCCCGCTACCAGTGAAGGTAATGCGACGCGGTTTGGTATTTATCAAATTCGCTACTTGCCTTCTGGCATTATCGATCGCATCTCTCGCGGTTCTCCCCTTTCCATAAAGTCCTGAGGGGTTACCATGCTCATCGCTCAGAGATGGAATCATAGCTTCTCTAACTTCAGTAGCCACTTTCGTAGTCGCATTGTTATCGAGGTAAACGAGTTGCCCTATCTTCTTTCTAGGCTTCTGGATCTTTAATATTGGCTGGCTGCTGGTTACTGCAGCAACAGCTCTAGATCCAGGGGTACCGTCCCCAATCTTAACTACGTCGCATAGGAGAGCTTTGTAGACAGGGAAGCCAGATATCACATCGTGGTTTTCAAGGTCTGTCAGTTCATTTACATTACAGTTCTGCCATGCGACCGGACCTACGGGGCCACCGCCACCCATGTTCGCATCTATTGCACCTGAAACTATTCTATCCGTTACATGAGCTCTGAACTGAGCGCTACCCCTCAATGTTCGTAGTTCGACTAGATCTCCGTCGAGAATCTTACGTGCTTTCGCATCGGTTTGATTCATCTCTAGGGATGGTTCGGGATGATCTTTCAACAAACCTTTGATGCCATGATGCTGAGATCGGAAATCAGTATGAGGTCTAGCACCGGAATTAAAGACAAGGGGGAAATCCTTCGTAACCTGGGGGCTGGCAATCGGCCCTTCTACAGGTTCAGTATACTTTGGTAGCGGTTCATACCCGTAGTCCAACAAGACGTTCGATGCAATTTCGAACTTACCCGATGGAGTATCGAACCCAGGCTTGCCATCTTGTCGCAGTCCACCCTTCTCCCATTTGCGGTATTCCATCATCGGTGACTTGATCTTGGCAATTCCGCCGTTTTCCCGCACCTGGTCTAGTGTAAAGTCCGAACCACTCAACACGTGATGGAGCAATTCTTCCTCGGTCTGAGGGTACAGGTGTCCATAGCCTAGCCGCTTAGCTAGTTCGGCCATTATGAGGTAATCATTTCTGGCCTCTCCTAGGGGTTCGATAATCTTTTCTCTAATTCTAAAGAGAGGACCATAGGACATATACGATTCAATCTCGAACATGGTAGTTGCGGGGAGCAAGATATCGGCGTATGCCGCATCTGCCGTCAGCTGCCTATCTATACACACAACGAAATCTAGCTTGCCGAGAGTTTCGCGCCATTTCGGAGTCTCAGGCCAAGAGGTAAGGATTGATGCACCGTGAATAATTAGGGCCTTAATGGGATATGGTCGTCCATCGAGAACGGCGTCTATCAAACCAGTTGCATGACATTCCCCCCTATAGTGCGTGTATACTGGAAAACGGTCCCGTCCAGCAGATGGTGTATTCGGACTAGCTACATTTCCCGACCTGTTAATTGGAAATTGAGAATCCAACATAGCTAAACAGAGACCGCCTGGTGCATCCAGATGACCCGCAAGGGCCCAGAAGGTCATCACCGCTCGGATGGCCTGAATTCCGCTGTTAGAATATTCTAAGCCCGTATACATGATGGGTGCAGCACCGCTAGCTTTGCATATTCTACGAGTTAGATCGGTTATTGTATCCTTAGGAATACCCGTGATACCCTCTACTATCTCAGGACGGAAATGTTGCACGTACTCGGCAAGCTCATCAAAGCCCAGAGTCCAATTTTTGGCAAAATTCTCATCGTAAAGTTCCTCCTCGATCATCACGTTAATCATACCCAGTGCTAGTGCACCATCAGTCCCCGGACGAATGGGAATCCATTCAGCGTCGCAACTAATAGCTGTATCCGTACGCCGCGGATCAATGACTACAATTTCGGCACCCCTGTGTTTTGCTTGTTCCAAACGGTGCATGTCGAGGGGTGGAGAGTCGGTAGCAGGATTTGAGCCCCATACAACTAATAGATCTGCGTTCTCAATGTCGGTAAACATGTTCACCAACATCCGCCCCATTGTTACGTGAGGAGCAATCATAGCAAAAGAGACGTAACAGAGAGCACCAACACCCATCGTGTTTGGTGATCCGAAAGGAAATAGGACGCTTGATGCGGAGGAGACCTCGACACCCTTGGGTTGGAATATATCACAGAGAGATAGCTCGAAAGCGCCTCGACCCGTATAGACAGAGGTGGCTTCGGGTCCAAACTCATCTTTAATTTGGTTTAAACGGTCAGCGATGGTTTCATAAGCCTCATCCCAAGTTATTCTTTCGAACTTGAAGCTACCCTTAGGTCCAACCCTCTTTTGAGGATACAAGAGCCGATCTTGTGAGTAGATTATTTCTGGTGCGTGTGCACCTCGTCGGCAGATCATACCCAACGGATGCCCTTCATCAGCTGCAATGCTAACTATCTTACCGTCCTGCATCCCTAGCTTGACCCAACAACCCGCAGGACATATCCCACAGATGCCGCGCTTCTCGGTCACCTCAGTAGTGGCCTTAATCAATGACACTCATACTTCCGATCCAAAGTATTAGTATGTTACTTTTTTCATTATCCTAAACAGATCGTCTCGTTTTGATAGAAATAAAGGGAAATTAGCTCATTCGACTCGATCGGGCTAGTTTTTTCGTCTGTAGCATTTTACCCAGGAACACCTGGATTGTGCAGATATCTTCAAATAACACAGTGTACCTAAATTCGAATGAATTGGCAAATCCGAAATATGCTGTACTTCAGAGAATGAAAAAGCATGATTTTAACGCTCCAGATCAGTTGCACGTATCTTCCTTCGTTTTCATTAGAAATAAGAAGGGTGAGATTCTACTTGAGAAAATAGCAAAGGACTTCGAGGGTCCGGCGGCAGGTAAATGGGTTATTCCTGGACTTGTGCTGAAGTTTGGTGAGCATCCTGACGAAGGGGCCAAAAGAGTTTTTGTAGAGGAATTAGAAATTAAGGCAAGGCCGTTTAGATTCTACCAGAACCAATCACACTTGGAAACTAATGGTCATTGGGACATCCTGTATATCTACGAAAGCGACGCGATTCCAGAGTCTCAATTACGAAAGCCCGCAAAGGGAATCGACAAATTTCAGTATTACAATCCAGCAAAACTCCCTAAGCCTCTAGGCTATGGGATAAAGGACATTCTTATGGCAGAAAAGAAGCCAGGGAAGACCTTCAAGTAATTATCAAAGTCGAATCTCCTAAACTTTAAATCAATTTATCCCGGCTTATGTATCCATGAGTACGGTAAAGGGACGGTTTGCAATATTCGGTACGGGCCAAGATCATCGGTCACACACGCCAGAGCACGGTGTCTGTCTTTCGAGTTTCCTAGTTATCAAAAAGGGTGAGGACGTATTGCTTGGAAAGGTGGGTGATGCGGAAGTCTGGAAGGAAAAATGGTGCCTGCCTTGGATTGAAGAACGATGGAAGGGCAAATGGGTGCTTCCAGCAAGTCATCTCTTAATGGGAGAGCATCCAAATGAAGCTGCAAAGAGAATTATGAGAGATATGCTTGGAGAAAGTACGCTGACCCCCACATTTCTTAAGGTATTGTCATTTATGGGAGAGAACGGTCATTGGGACGTCTGTTTTGCATACGGAGCCGACATAGATCATGATATTCCCAAACCCTCTTGGTTCTCAGAGTTGAGTTTTCTTAACGTGAAAGATGTCGAAAGCTCTTCTTTCGGAAGAGGGCACGACGAAATATTAAAGGATCTTAATGGTAGCTAGATCACACATCTCGGTCCTACCGCACTAGATATCTAGCTAGTAGTGAAAGGAATACGGCGATCCAGCCCGTAGAGTTCAGCATTATTAGAACCAATTCAGTAGCCGCTGGACCTCCCTGAAACATGGTCTGTCCGAACAGGAAAAGCATGGTGAGAATGGTAACTCCAGACCCCATCGTGATCAAGAATTTCCCTAACCACTTAATCCGGATCAAAATTAAACCTCCAACGATAACGGTTATGCCCCCGAGGCCAGCAAGGATAGATAATATTTGTTCGATTAAGGTGAGTGAGAGTATAATGAGAGAAGCATATTCAGAAGAAAAATTTTGTGATATGTAATCTTGAATAAATGAGAAAACTCCAGTCAGTAGACCCAGACCACCACTCCAGCTCACAGATATCATCAGAATCCCGGAAATAATGGCCAGGATAGAAGGGATGCTCCGCCTCAAACTTACCATTTTACGAGCTCTCTGCTAATGAGATAAGAACTATTTATTTTTCAATACAGATATTCTTTTAACTGTAATTCAATTGTGACCATTTATGCCTACAATAGAAATTCACACCTTAAAGCGAACCGTGGAGGAAAAGAAGACGATCACTCAGAAGATTACCAAAATCTTTGAGGACCTTGGAGTGAACCCCAAGATTGTTGTTGTAATATTCCACGAAGTATCTAAAGACGAATACGGGATGGGTGGAAAACTCCTTAGTGAGTATTAAAATCCTCTAGAAATTATCCATATGGATATCAGTTACACAAAAGTTAATAGATTACAGACCTATCTGACAGATCTCTGGATCTCTTCTAGATGACATGGATGTAAGCAGCTCCGTCAGTCTGGAATTGAAATAATTACCTCAGATGAAGATGTCATTTGGCTAAAAAAAACGAGGCGAGCGACGAAGTTCCCGATACTTTCGCGAATATACGAGAAGATACCAGAAAGATAATTGATCTAGATTCAAAGCAGAAAGAACACCTATCGAAGTTTTATTCACAGATACTAGGCATAACATCACTTCTCTCTAAACGACTCGCGATCCCTCCGAGTATCGTTGAGGGCCTAGCCCCCGGCATTAAGAAGGCCTACGTGTCAAGAGATGCCAATCTTATCATCAAGACCGAAACCGGGGAGATTTCTAAGAAGTTAATCGAATGTGAGCCAGAACTGTGTATGTCCATTCTTAACTTCATCACACCAAAGATCAAGGCAGAACAAAGGAAGAGAGAGTTAGAACGTAAGAAGCTAGAAGAGGCAAAGAAGAGAGAGTTAGAACGTAAGAAGAAGCTAGAGGAAGAGAAGAGAGAGTTAGAGAAAAGGAGGAAATCTCGAAAGATTATTCTAAGGTCTGATAAAAAACGAGAACGGCCTATAGTACAGAAGCGTCCTAAGGTACAGAAGCGTCCTAAGGTACAGAAGCGTCCTAAGGTACAGAAGCGTCCTAAGGTACA